>CALPQA020000341.1 GCA_943325595.2 Auritidibacter sp. Marseille-P8566 | reverse complement strand
TCTAATTCCTTTAAAGTTTCGGTTGATGTTTTGATGTCTTTGACGATTTCGCCTTTGTTTAGGGCTACAATTCGGTCGCAAACTTCGACGGTGTGTACTAAATCATGACTGGATACCAAAACGGTTATGGCAGGATTTTCGGCCAATTCTTTGATGATTTTTTTGAGTCGGCTGACGGTTGTTGGGTCTAAATTCGCAAAGGGTTCGTCGAGAATAATTACTTCGGGATTGCCAATTAAAGTAGCTATAATTCCTACTTTTTTCTGATTTCCTTTGGACAAATCGCGAAGGTATTTACGGCTTTTCAGGATTTCTCCATTAAAAAATTCTTCGTGTTTAGTTAACAACGCATCAATATCGGCTTTGTTTTGACGGCGTAAATCGCCAATAAAATAAAAATATTCTTCAGCCGTAAGGTAGCCAATTAGGAAGCTCTCGTCAATGAATGCGGCAGTAAACGGTTTCCAGTCTTCACTCGTGTTGACTTGGATTTCGTTGTTGATTATTGTTCCCGTTGACGGTTGGATTAAATCCAATAGAAGGCTGAAAAAAGTAGTTTTTCCTGCACCATTATTTCCTACTAATCCGAAACTTTGCCCTTTTGGAATTTCAAGATTGGCGATGTTGAGAACGGTTGTTGCATTGTATGTTTTTGAAAGTGATTGTGCGTGTATCATAATTTTACTCGTTTTGGGCGTAAGCATTAATAGTTTTATATTTTTCTGATTTATAGGTTTTTTCAATTATGGTAAATACTTTGTCTCTAAAGGCAAAACCTAAAATTCCGGCTAGTGCTACAAAAACAAATCCTGCTGTTGGGTTTATAAAATAATTTCCAAGTCCATATAAACCAAGGGGTACAAGTAATTTTGGGATTGCAAATAACATGTTTTGAACGTTAAAACCTTGCTTATTCCCAAAGGCATTTTTACCAACATTTAGGTCAATTGGAGTTTTCATGTAAGCACCTCCCCAAAGCACAATATGCGAATTGACGCCTATGTTATAAATTGCACCCGCCACAATTGCTAAATACGTTTGCCAACCAAAATACAGATAAAACGAAGCTAAAAGTGTGGAGACAATTGTTGCGATTACTATTAACCACCATTTTGAAGCAAGATAATTTTTATAGGTAATGTTTTGACTCATTAATAGTTTATAATAGGCACTGTCCCAACTTGGAACGAATTGTCCGAAATTCATTAAAAACCCACCTGAAACGAAAATCCCTGCAAAAATTTGCATAGCATTACCAGCATGATTTGTTGTTTGATTAAAAAAGAATAATCCATAAAAAAGAAAGAAAAAGCCCGTTAAGACTGTGTTTTTTGACCGCTTATTTCTTGTTATTAATTTGATATCGTTTTTCAAAAATGTTCCTAAAGTTCCATATTTGTTGAGCCATGCATATTCTCTTCCGTCAACAGTTTTTTGTTTGGTTACTAATTTATCATCAAAATACATATTATGAATGAAATAATTAAAGGCTAAACAATATAGAATTCCCAATGCTATCAAAGGCAATAGAACTGTTATTGGATTTGAGTAAATTATATCAAAAAACACCTGTGTATAAAGCGTGACATCAAATAGATTGTAATATTGGGAAGCAATTAGGGCAACAACAATAATTCCGACAGAAACTAGAATTGTATCTTGTTTATTTGCTAATATATTTAGAAAATTACTAGCAAAAACTAGCGCCATCATTCCAATATGCCAAGAAATTACTCCTACAATTGAGTATCCGTTGATTAACAACACAATCGAAAAAGGAATAAAGAAAAAAGCATGAAGAAAATTGAAAAATGATATCGCCGATTTTCCGAGGATGAAATGTACTAATGTGGCTTTTTTTATTGGCAAAATCATTAATGGTCTAATGTTCATTACCGGGATTTGTTGTGCCATATAGCGTAAAAGCAGGTGTGCTAAAAACCAATAAAACGCATATTTATTTACAAATACTAATGGATCTCGAAAGCCACTTTCTTTTATCATATAAAATGCTCCCGATCCCATTGCAATGAAGATAACTGCAAAATATATGGCCACAAAAGCCATTACAATTTTTAAAACTAATTTGTTCCCGAAAGATGCCGAACGGAAAAAAGCTTTTAATTCAAGATTGAGAAAATGTTTGAACATAGATTGTTTGGTTAAAATTTTGATAAATATAGGAAAATCGTTTGAAATGAAGATTAATTATTTACAATGTTAGTTTAGGTGAATTTTAGTTTACAAAATTTCAAACGCATTTATAAAAGCCTCTTCAAACAAAATATCATTTTTTTTATATTGTTTTCAATTTCGGAAGCAATTTGATCTGTCAATTCAATTTTTATATCTTCATAAACAACTCCGTTTAACACTAAAGTTTCCTCTATTTTTGCGATTTGTTCAGTGGTTAGTTTCATCTTAAATATAATTAAATCGGTGCTTATTAAATTTTACTATTTCATTAATAAAGAAAATAATATAGCCCAAAAGAAGAAAAATTATAATTGAAAAGGTATATCCCGTAACATTTTCTGAACTAAAATACGTTAAAATTAAAGAATGTGATATATAAATTATAGGTAAAACACAACCATTTTTCTCAATAGAATAAAATCGCTTTTTTAAATAAATATAAAAATAAACAAATTGAAAAAGTGCAATAGCTAAAATTATTAAAGTAATTGAATTATAAAATGAGATGTCTTTAAAGTAAGGATTTAAGTTTATATCTTTAAAAAAAAGAAATAATACTCCCCCAAAAACCAACATATATGGTTTTAATAAAAACATTGAAAACTTTTTAACAGCGTCCCAATAAGAACCTCGAATTGTTTTATTATTTCTCAAAATTTCTTTTTTATGTTGCTCCATAAAACCTTTAAAAGCATCGTAAAAATCTTGGTTTTCGACTTCCATTTTTTCTTCTAAAGCCAAAGCAATATGGTCTAGCATTTCCTGACGGATATCTACAAAAATCACTTCATTTTTAATTAAAAAAGTGTCTATAAACTGGATTTGTTCTTTAGTTAATTTCATATTGTATCTAATTTTGGATTCACTAAACTTTGCATGTTTCTAATAAAATCCTCCAATTCCGCCAAACGATTTACGGTTTCTTTGGTTCCGGTTTCGGTGAGTTTATAATATTTTCTAAGGCGGTTGTCTACTTTTTCAACTTCTACATCAAGCAAGCCTTCCGCTTCTAGTTTGTGCAACGCAGGATACAAAGCGCCTTCGGTAATTTGAAGTTCGCCAAGCGTAATCGCTTTTACCTTTTGAGT
>CALPQA020000340.1 GCA_943325595.2 Auritidibacter sp. Marseille-P8566 | reverse complement strand
TTTGTAACTTCTCGTCACATTAGAGATCGTTTGACAAAAGAATTAGAGAAAAACTTAGCAATGAAATTGGGTGAAACTGATTCTGCTGATAAGTTCATGGTTTTTGGTCGTGGAGTATTGCACTTATCTGTTCTTATTGAAACCATGAGAAGAGAAGGGTATGAATTACAAATCGGTCAACCACAAGTTATTATCAAAGAAGTTGATGGTAAAAAATGTGAGCCAATTGAAGAATTAACAATCGACTTACCGGAATCACTTTCAGGTAGAGCGGTAGAGTTTGTTTCTTTACGTAAAGGTGAAATGTTGAGCATGGAAACTAAAGGAGAACGTATGATTATAAAATTCAATATTCCATCTCGTGGAATCATCGGATTGCGTAATCAATTACTTACTGCTACTGCTGGTGAAGCTATTATGGCACACCGTTTCATTGGATATGAGCCTTACAAAGGAGAAATTTCTGGACGTAATAAAGGTTCATTAATTTCTATGGAAAAAGGAAAAGCTATTCCTTATTCTATTGATAAATTGCAAGATCGTGGTAAGTTCTTCGTTGAACCAAATGCTGAAATTTACGAAGGTCAGGTAATTGGAGAAAACTCACGTGGAGATGATATGTGTGTAAACGTAACTAAAGAGAAAAAACAATCTAACGTTCGTTCTTCTGGTAATGATGAAAAAGCTAGAATTATCCCTCCAATCATTTTCTCATTAGAAGAAGCATTAGAATACATTCAAAAAGATGAATATGTTGAGGTTACACCAAAATCTATTCGTTTGAGAAAAATATATTTGACAGAAACAGATAGAAAAAGATTCAAAATCTAATTTTATTTATTTTATACTGAAAGCCATTCGTAAGAGTGGCTTTTTTTATGAGTATATTCAAAATAAAAAGGGCAAACCGATTTCAGTTTGCCCTTTTTTACTTTTAAAAACAATTTAAATTTTATTTAAAGTAAGAAAATGTTTCGTTGTTTTCAATTTTCAACAAACTTTCATAAATCAATTTAATCACATTTTCTACATCTTCACGGTGAACCATTTCCACTGTTGTATGCATATAACGCAAAGGAAGTGATATTAATGCCGACGCTACACCGCCATTGCTATACGCAAATGCATCAGTGTCTGTTCCCGTAACTCGTGACGAAGCTAGTCTTTGAAACGGAATTTCATTTGCTAAAGCAGCATCTAAAATCAATTCTCTTAAATTATTTTGAACTGCCGGCGCATACGTAATAACGGGACCTTTACCAATTTTTATCTCGCCTTCAATTTTCATATCAATCATTGGAGTTGAGGTGTCATGACAAACATCAGTTACAATTGCTACATTTGGTTTGATGGTTTTCGTAATCATTTCCGCACCACGAAGTCCTACTTCCTCTTGAACAGAGTTGGTAATGTACAATCCAAAAGGCAATTTCACTTTGTTTTCGTGAAGCAAACGAGCCACTTCAGCAATCATGAAGCCACCCATTCTGTTGTCAATTGCGCGACATACGAATTTGTTTTCATTCATAATCATAAACTCATCAGGATACGTAATTACGCAACCCACATGAATTCCCATTTTCTCAACAGCCGCTTTGTTATCGCAACCGGTATCAATAAAAAGATTACTGATTTTTGGATTTTCCTCTTTGTCTCTATTTCGAGTATGAATGGCAGGCCAACCAAAAACGCCTTTCACAATTCCATTTTTCGTATGAATATTTACAATTTTTGAAGGTGCAATTTGATGATCAGATCCACCATTTCTGATTACATATATCAAACCGTCTTCCGTAATATAATTCACATACCAAGAAATTTCATCCGAATGTCCCTCAATAACTACTTTATATGCTGCGTCAGGATTGATAACTCCCACAGCCGTTCCGTAAGTATCCGTAATGAAAGTATCTACGTACGGTTTCACATAATCCATCCAGATTTTTTGTCCTTCAGCCTCGAATCCTGTCGGCGAAGCGTTATTTAAATATTGCTCTAAAAAAGCAATCGACGAATCTTTCAATATCGATTTTGCACTCATAAAAATATTTTTTTCGCTAATTTATAAATTTGGCATCACACTTGTTATATATAAAGTATAATTTTGACAAATAAATAACTTTTCAAATGAAAATAGTCAACTACATACTTTTCTCTATTCTGATTTCTTCAGGTACTTTCGCGCAAGTAGTGAAAAACGACTCTCTGAAATCTCAAGAATTTACAGAAGAAAATGATACTATATTAAAAGCACCAATTCTACTCGAAGAGGTTGTAATTCATAAATACAAACTTGATCCCGAAAGCAAAAAGCAATTTCTAATTCTTCAAAACCGAGTTTATAAAGTATATCCATTTGCTAAAATTGCTTCCGAAAGACTAACAGGTTTGAATAGAAACATGGCAATTCTCAAAACTAACAGAGACAAAAGAAAATATTTCAAAATCGTAGAAGATTATATTGAGAATGAATTTACCGACAAACTCAAAAAATTATCCCGCAAACAAGGTCAGATTCTTGTAAAATTAATCTGCCGACAAACAGGGCTTACCACTTATGACTTAATACGAGAACACAAAAGCGGTTGGAAAGCCTTTTGGTCTAACACAACAGCGAGATTATTTGACATCAGCCTCAAAACGGGGTACGCGCCTTATCAAGTCAATGAAGATTATCTTATAGAAACCATTTTAGATCGTGCCTTTAATAGTGGTAGACTCGCAAAACAAGACCCAGCAGTACCTATAGATTACGATAAATTATCAGATTATTGGTTTTCAAAAGCCAGAGAAGGTACTAAATAGTTTTTCCAAGGAGCCATTCCATCCTTCCGCTACAAGTCCTCGCTCAAAAAGCTGGTTTTCTACGTCCCAAAAGGAGCTTCCTTTGGTCGCTCTTTTGGTCCGAGAAAACCTATCTTTTTTCACTGTGGGCTTTTCGCTGCACTCCGGGCTAGGGCATTTGGAAACACACAAACCTTCTTTAGTAGCAATTCCCTAACCTAGAACTTACAACATATAACCACCAACCAACAACCGACCAAAAACCAACAACCAACAACTTACAACCATCAACCCCTCCACGACTTACAAATTAAATCAAAAATAACATTAAAAAAGCTTTGCAGAAGCGGATTAAGGTTCTACTTTTGCACCCGCATTGAGACAGAGATTACGCATTTGACACACTGAAAACGGATTAAAGATTTTACAAAAATAAAATCAAAAAATTTGTGAGAGTTCAAAAATTAGTTATCTTTGCCGACCCTAACGGGAGCAAGTTCTTAT
>CALPQA020000339.1 GCA_943325595.2 Auritidibacter sp. Marseille-P8566 | reverse complement strand
TATGCTTGGGTTATAGGTATAATGCGTTACGCCATCTACACCAAACACTATTTTTTCTGCTGTCCAGTCCATGGTATAAATATGAAATGTACTTGAAGCAGTTGCAATAGTTTGCCCACCTAGATTAACTGTTCCTCCATAGCTCGATGGGGTGTGCATAGCACTCTGCACATAATTTTGATTGGTTCCCCAATGTTCCATAATGTCGACTTCGCCACAAGCAGGCCAATAAGCTGTACCATAAGTACCAGACCAAAAACCCCCTGGCTCAACAATATTTTTCCCTAACATCCAAATAGCAGGCCAAGTTCCAACTCCAGAAGGTAGTTTTGCACGAACTTCAACGCGCCCATACTTAAAGGCGAATTTTGAGTTTAATCTGGCCGATGTAAATTGCTTTGTTACCCCTTGATCCGTAAAATTTTCTTTTTTTGCAACTAAATTTAAGGAACCATTACTTTGAAAGGAATTTGTTTGTCGATTTGTGTAATGTTGCATCTCTCCATTATACCAACCACCTCCATCTGGTAGCTGGGTTTGCTGAAACCAATTGCTAGAGTTTATTGCACCACTTCCATTAAATTCATCAGACCAAAGCAAATCATTATTTACAACATCAGCTTTAGTGGTAAAACTAATTGGCTGTGAAGTACTTTGTCTTCCAAAAGCATCAGTAGCAACGGCTGTAATTACATGTACTCCATCCGTAACACTAGTCCATTCATATTGGAATGGAAAAGATAAATCGGTACCCAACAAAGTAGTTCCAGAATAAAATGCAACATTAGAAATTACATTGTCACTATCGATACTGTTTGTTGTTATAGTTACACTAGAACTATTTGTAGAATTGGCAATAGGAGAAGTAATGGCAACTGTTGGAATTGAGACATCCCTATACAAAACGGAGTTAGGAATAAGTTGTTTGGTAATTCCTGGTCCTGAATAACTAGTTTCCAAAACAGCCCCCCCCGTTTTTTGAAAAAATAATTCGGTAATGGCGTGTTTGCCTTTTTTCAAACCAATTGAGCCATAATTTTCAACAGTGGCGTGTAATCCATCATTATCAACTACCAAATTATCGCCTATATATAGCCTACTTCCATCATCTGAATTGGTGTAAAAATTATAATAGCCATCTGATGGAATATCAATATATCCTTTATATCGAAAAGCATAATTAAGCGAATTTGTAGCTGGACTTAGGCTAAAATTTGCTAAAAAACCACTTTTAGCAGATGTTAAAGCGTCAAAGTTCGGTAAGTAATCATAGGAGCCATTGTAATATTCGTATCGAACACCACTAAGGGTAGTTATAGGATTGTCGGGTTCTCTTTTGGTAGGTGTTCCTGCCCCATAAACCACCAATTGATTAGAAAAAGTAGCCATATACACTTTGCCATTCGCTATGGTTGGTGGAACAAACTTGGCAAATTTTCCAATTGCATCACCAGCATTCATGCTGCTGTTCCATATTTCTTTAGTAACATCGTTGGCATCAAAAGCCCTCAAAACACCACTTACAACATCATGATTAGCATCACCATTAAAGGGATGTGATGCCCATACTATTCCTGTGCCTGCTTGATTTCCATTAGAACTTACCGAGAGCATGGCCCCAGGCATACCGCCAGGCAAAGAAATAACGCCTTTGATTTCACTAGCAACATCAAAACGTAAATTAGTTCGGTTGAAAGGAATTTGTTTTAGAAAACTGTTTTCTGCCCAAGCATATACATATTCTTGGCCTAATGAATTTTTATAATAAACAGGAGAACCGTGTAGATGTCTGTAACTTGTGTTTGGTGTTGCACTGATATCCCATTTCTGCAAAACGTTAGTATTATTCGCGTTCATGCCACCCATTGCATTATTATCCATCAAATAAATAAAACCTTGTTTGCTTCCAGAAAGCGACAAATGGGTATTTGGAATTAGCAAAACCCCATCCGAACCATAATCAAGATCGGCGTCTTCTAATTCTTGATAATTATTTGGCGTGAAAAAATCTTGAATTTGAAGTTGAGGATTTAATTTAATTAAACTTTCGCCCCTATTTATTGGATCGTTAAGATTAGCTGATGTTCCAACACTTCCATTACCAGTTGCTATATAAAAATTACCATATTCATCTACTGAAGGGGGTTGTCCACTCATCCAAATACCCGCATTATAACCATCTGGAGTTGCATTATAAACATACTTTTTTTCGAGAGTTGCCGCATCATATCCAATCATCCATCCATGATAGGGTCCCCAGTCGCAATGTGATGCCCAACAAATATATACGGTACCATTATACAACAATAGGCCTGCTCTTTGATTTTGTGTCTGCTGATTAAAGGTAATAATTCCGTTAATGCTTCCGTCTCCAGTTCCATTTGAAGTTGCGGTTATAAATATAGGGCTGTTGGGTTTCTCAGCACCTGTGGTCAAATCAATGGCATGCAAATATTGTTGATATACATTATTTGTGGTAACACTTCGGGCTACCACATACATTGTGTTTGAAATGGTATCAATTGCGGGAGTACCCACTATACCCATGTTTCCACTAAAATCTTTATAATTTCCCCCACATGCTCCGGTCATATCGGTGTTTTTGATCACACGAGAACCCACGGGGGTGAGGTTTTTTTGCCAATACGCAGTTCCCGCATTATCCGCATCAAATGCATAAACAGAATTATTGACCGTAGCTACTAAAACAATGTTACGAAGATTGCCCGCTATACTTACTTTAGTTATTATAAGTGGCTGTGCATAAATTTGATCGTCCACCGATTTTGTGAAAAGTTTAGTAAAAGTAGAGGGCGAAACATTTTGTGTGTTGAGTACCGACTCTTTGTCATTCCATCCTGTACGCCTTAGGTTATTATGGTTGGAAAGCACATTGATTTGAGAAACAACAGAAATGGAGAGCAGTAAAGTGCAAATAAACACTAACGTAATTTTTAAATATTTCATAATAATGTAATGGTTTTTTATCCAGGAAATTAAAGCATTTACTAATTCTTTATAATTTTTAAGTTTTGTATTCCGTGTGAATTTTTCACTTTTAAAAAGTAGCAACCTGCTTTAAAAATACTCATATCTATATTATGGGAGGCTTTAACTACATCTTCAAGAACTTTTCGTCCCAGCATATCCGTCAAAATAATCTGGTTTTGCTCATCCAATAATTGTAGATGAAATATATTTTGAACTGGGTTCGGAAAGTAAAATTGTTTCAATTCAGAAGATGTTTCTAGTCCCAATACACAACTATCACCGACTACATAAGAAAAATATTTAG
>CALPQA020000338.1 GCA_943325595.2 Auritidibacter sp. Marseille-P8566 | reverse complement strand
GGTTTCAACCAATATTCAAAAAGTCACCGAATTTGGAATCAATCCTGACAACGTTTTTCCAATGTGGGAGTGGGTTGGCGGACGATTCTCTTTGTGGAGTGCTGTTGGACTTTCCGTTAGTTTGGCCGTTGGTTTTGAGAATTTTGATGCATTATTAACCGGAGCCCATGAAATGGATGAACATTTTAAAACGGCTGATTTCGATAAAAATATTCCTGTTACGCTAGCACTGTTAAGCATTTGGTACAATAACTTTTTTGGGGCTGAAAGCGAAGCTTTGATTCCATATACACAATATTTGCAAAAACTAGCCCCTTACTTGCAACAGGGAACTATGGAAAGCAACGGAAAAAGTGTTGGACGTGACGGAAAACCGGTAAATTATCAAACAGGGACAATAATATGGGGTGAACCGGGAACCAATTCGCAACATGCCTTTTTTCAATTAATTCACCAAGGAACCAAGTTGATTCCTGCTGATTTTATAGGATTTGTTAAACCATTATATGGGAACGAAGATCATCATGACAAGTTAATGTCGAACTTTTTTGCCCAAACGGAAGCCTTAATGAACGGAAAAACTGCAGAACAAGTGCAGGCAGAATTTGACAAACAAGGACTTTCAGCAGAAAAAGCCAAATTTCTTTTACCATTTAAAGTTTTTAGCGGTAACAAGCCTACTAATACCATTCTAATTCAAAAATTAACCCCAAAGTCCTTAGGTTCTTTGATTGCTTTATACGAACATAAGATTTTTGTGCAAGGAATAATCTGGAATATTTTTAGTTACGATCAATGGGGCGTTGAGTTAGGCAAACAATTGGCTAATTCAATCCTAGATGAAATAAATTCAAAAACCGTAAATTCTCATGACAGTTCTACAACCTTTTTATTAAATCACTTTTTGCAGAATAAATAAAAAAGTGTTGTTCTTTTTCATTTTAAAAATTGACATTGCAATTTTTAAAAACAATACAAATAATTTAAAAAAGGCACTCTTGATTTAAGAATGCCTTTTTTTTGTACCTTTTTTTATTATATTTGTTAAAACAAAAAACTTATTTTATGTACGAATTCATTCAAAAATTTCATTCTGGTTGGGCTTATTTAGCAGTTTTAGTATTAGTAATTGCGGTTATCAATTCATTCATTGGACTATTTTCAAAAAAAGAATTTACATCGAAAGATCGGAAAATTGCCATCTTTGGCTTAGCAACAATACACACACAATTATTAATAGGATTGGTTTTATATTTTGTTTCTGGAAAAGGTTTTGATTCCTTAGGACAAATGGGCAACCCAGAATTACGATTAACCTCACTAGAGCATCCACTGATAAATTTAAATGGTATTACTTTGATTACGACGGGTTGGATGAAACATAAAAAATTAACAACAAGTGAATCTAAATTTAAGATATTTTCTATTTATTATGGTTTGGGATTAGTGCTTATATTGAGTAGAATTACATGGGGATTGTGGTTATAATGAACGGATAAAAACCCTGAAAAGCGCTTTTTTAAAACTCGGCAAGACTCTGCCTATTGGGGTTCTATTAAAAATGAAAAATGAAATCGAAGATTCACAACATCAGTGCTATCAAATTAGTGAAGCAATACCAAAAAACAATTTTAAAACTGTGAGTAAAAAAATAATCACTCTTTTTCTTTCTATTGCCCTTTTCGGTGTTGCTATTAGTCAAACCTTGATTAAAGACAAACAAAAGGTTATTTTGGCTAAAGATACCGTTAAAAAAAGCAAAGCACTTTTCTTACCCCAAGAATTAGCTTCGGACACTTTGTTTTTCGAAATAGGAAAATTTAAATTGTATAAAAAAGAGGCACATGCTTCCTACTATGCAGATAAATTTAATGGAAAGAAAACAACTAGTGGCAGAAGATTCGACAATAACAAATATACTGCTGCTCACAAAAAACTACCTTTTGGGACAAAAGTGAAAGTAACGAACGAAGCCAACGGTAAATCAGTAATCGTCGAAGTGATAGATAGAGGGCCATTTGTAAGGTCAAGAGAAATTGATCTGTCAAAACGTGCCTTTATGGAAATTGTCAAAAATAAATCGGCAGGAACTATGCTGGTAACCATTGAAGTGCTTCAAAAATAATTAGTCCCACTTCGTAAAAGGGTTCTTGCTCAAATAAGAATTGTAATATCTACTGTCATTAGTAACTTCTTTGCCTAGCCAAACAGGTTTTTCGAAAGCTTCAGTTTCGGATGTAAGCTCCACTTCAGCTATCATTAACCCCTCATTTTCCCCATAAAACTCATCAATTTCAAAGATGTGACCCCCTATTTTTACTTCAAAACGGGTTTTGTCTATAACTCCTTTTTCGCACAACTTCAATAATGCTGTGGCTTCGTCAATAGGAATTTCTTTTTCCCATTCAAAACGCGATAAACCCGATTCATTCGAAACTCCTTTTATGGTTAGAAATCCCTTATCCCCTTTTATGCGAACCCTGACGGTGCGTTCCGGAACAGAACTCAAATAGCCTTGCGCAATTCTGTTTTGGGCAAAAGCTTCTTTTTTGAATACTTCTGAGGTCGTAAGGAATTTTCTTTCTATTTCGATCATATTATTATAGCGAGGCAAGAATTGTCCGGTGTGGCGGAAGCAATCGTATAAAGATTTTCGTAATGGTTTGTTTAAAATTTATTTATCAAATGTATAAAAAATATTTGGGTATCCTTGAACACTCCTTTTTACATAAATTTGTCCTATGTCCGAAAAAATTCCAAATAGAAAAATCATTCATATCGATATGGATGCTTTCTTTGCTTCAGTAGAGCAAATGGATAATCCTGCTTTACGCGGAAAACCTATTGCTGTGGGCGGCGCTGAAAATCGTGGCGTAGTGGCTGCTGCAAGTTATGAGGCCCGGAAATTTGGAGTTCGAAGTGCCATAAGTGGCGTTTTGGCTAAAAAGAATTGTCCTGATTTAATTTTTGTAAAACCACGATTTGAACGGTATAAAGAAATATCGGGTAAAATAAGAAAAATATTTTACGAATACACCGATTTGGTCGAGCCGTTGTCACTTGACGAGGCTTATCTCGATGTTACGATAAACAAAAAAGGCATTCCAAGTGCCACTTTATTGGCTCAAGAAATTAGATTACGCATTTTTAACGAAGTGGGGCTAACGGCTTCGGCAGGGATTTCGGTCAATAAATTTGTGGCGAAAATCGCCAGCGATTTCAACAAACCTAATGGTCAAAAAACGGTAACTCCAGATGAAGTGATTCCTTTTTTAGAGGAATTACCCATTAGGAAGTTCTATGGGGTGGGGAAAG
>CALPQA020000337.1 GCA_943325595.2 Auritidibacter sp. Marseille-P8566 | reverse complement strand
TCTTTATTTGAAATCATTTTCATAAATGACGCCTCCATTGATAATTCTGAAAATGTACTCACCAAATGGAGGTTAGAAAATGGACTTTTTCAAACTACCGTAATCGATAGCATTCGTTTGACTAAATCTCCCAAAAAAGATGCTATTTCAAAAGCTATTCCAATTGTAATTAATGATTGGATTATTACCACGGATGCCGATTGTATTGTAAATGAAAATTGGTTGCTCACCTTAGATAATTATATCCAAAACAATAAAGTTTCGATGATTATTGGGGCAGTTTCCTATACTTATAAATTTTCGTTTTTACACCAATTTCAACAAATGGATCTGACAAGTTTGCAAGGCGCAACAATAGGAAGTTTCGGTATTAACAAGCCATTTATGTGTAATGGTGCCAATTTTGCCTATACAAAAAAATTATTTTTAGATTTAAATGGCTTCAATGGAAACGAAAATATTGCCAGTGGTGATGATGTTTTTTTAATTCAAAAAGCTAGAAAATTAAATTCTGAAGATGTTCATTATTTAAAATCAACTTCAAATATTGTTTTTACAAAACCACTGAATAATTGGATTCAACTTTTCTTTCAACGCGTTCGATGGGCTTCTAAAACTACTTCCTATGAAAGCGATTATGGCGAACTTTTAGCGATGGCAGTATTTTTTGGTAATTTAAGTCTGGTTGCAATGTTCTTTTTTTCTGTTTTTGAATTAGCAAATTGGCAACAATTTATTGTCCTTTTTTGTTTTAAATTCACAACTGATTTTATACTTTTATTTAAAACCAATCATTTTTTAAATAAAGGAAAATTCCTATTTCCGATAATTAGTAGTTTTATTTATCCTTTTTTTAGTACTACTGTGGCGATATATAGTTTGATGGGAACTTATAAATGGAAAGGACGAACCTTCAAAAAATAATTATTCTATTTTTAAAATTACAGGTAAAACAAATTGGGTTTTCACTGGCATTCCACGTTTAATTGCGGGATGCACTTTTGGAAAATCGACCAATCGTGCGTGAAGAATACTATCTATTTTAATGGTGTCGTAAGCAATACTGTCTTTTGGAAATTGTGGTTCAAATTTCATCGTTGCATTTGCAAAAATGGTTACTTTCACTTCAATTGTATCTAATTCTGGATATAAAACAGACAAGGTATCCACGCTTAATTTATCCTGAATTGTTTGGGTTAAAAAAGCAAAGAAACATTGTTTTCGCATCGTTTCATCTTTGATTTTTTCACATTCTGTAAATGACGGAAATTCATCTACTTCATTCCAGTTGATGGCTTTCATTTCTTTGTCTAATAATTCTTTTTTTGATGGCACTTCATTGCCAAAATATTGACAAGAAGCAATCGTAAAAAGTATAAGTAAAGCAATTGCCTTTTTCATATTTGAGGAAATAATAATAAATCAAAATTAAGAAATTAATTTAACAAACCGCTATAAATGAATTTTTTGAATACGAAATGGATATTATTTTAAAAAGTCAACATCAAGAATTCATTAATTTTCTATTTATCTAAATATCCTTACTTTTGTAGAATGATAAAATGGATGACAAATATTTTTTCAATAGCAAAAAAGGAAGAAAGTAAAGAGGATATGAAAAAATTTTTAATTGTAGGACTTGGAAATATTGGTGCTGAATATGTAAATACACGCCATAATATAGGCTTTAAAGTGTTGGATTATTTAGCCAAAAAAGAAAGTCTTTCTTTTGAAACCGTTAAATTCGGTGCTTTGGCAGAATTTAAATTTAAAGGGAAAACAATGTTACTTTTGAAGCCAAATACCTATATGAATCTTAGCGGTAAAGCGATAAAATTTTGGATGGATAAGGAGAAAATTCCTTTGGAAAATATTTTAATAATTACTGATGATTTAAATTTGTCTTTTGGAACTATCAGAATCAGGCCTAAAGGCAGTGATGGCGGTCATAATGGATTAAAAAATACAACTCTTGTTCTTAATACACAAGATTACGCAAGGTTTAGATTTGGAATTAGTGATGAATTCAAAAAGGGTAAACAAGTGGATTATGTGCTTGGAGAATGGGAGGAAGCTGAAAAGGGAAAACTTCCAGAACGATTAGAATTAGCATCCGAAATCATTAAATCTTTTGGCTCTGCAGGTTTAGAAAACACAATGACTTCATTTAATGGGAAATAAAAAAGGGGAAAACTAATTAAAGTTTTCCCCTTTTTTTAACTTGAAATATTATTATTCGATAATAATTCTCTTAACTACTTTTTTGTCTCCATCTTGAACAGTTACAAGATAAATCCCAGCTTGAACTTGGTCAAGTTGAACGTTTTGAGAGAACATTCCCGTATTGCTATATTTGTTATTCAAAATTGTTCTTCCTCTCATATCGTGAACTAAAATAGACACTTCTTTATTAGAGGTTGAATTAAATTGAACGGTAAAGTTTCCTTTATTTGGATTTGGATACAATGCAAAGTTAGCTAATGTATTGTCGCTAATACCCATTGTTGCAGGTTCAGCAACACATAAGTTTAATGACCAGTTGCTAACAGATCCAGTGTCTCCCGTGTACCAATCTGTTGCTCTAAGCGTCCATGTTCCGCTAGCAGCCTTTCCATAAAAAACAGTTATTGGATCTGCGGGTTTAACATTACCTGTTATAGGAGCTGGAAGTAAGCAACTACCAGATGGTAATTGAACTGTTGCTGCATTTGTAAAATTAAAAGTATAGCTGGTTCCAGTAGGGTTACTTGCTCCTTCGTCACAACTTCTATTAATTAGCTTAATAATAGTCCCATCAGGATGTACTAATTCAATAATTAAATCTTGAAGATAAGTGTGTGTCATGGTCAATCCAACTGTTACATCGTTCAAACTTCCCGAAACGGTTCCTGGAACAACAATTGTTTTAGTAGCAGTTGTACCAGCAGTATTTGCTGCAGTTCCATCAACAATAGGTAAATTAGTGTTGTTTGCGTAGCTGTAGGTGCAATTTGAACTACCAGTTGTAAATTTATATCCTGCACTATATGTTCCAGAACAAGAAGGATTTTTTGGTAATACTCTCCAGTAATAATTAGTTGCCTCTAATAAACCAGAAAAAATAACTGTTAATGATGTTACAGTCCCTGTGCTAATAATGTTTGTAAAGGCAGCATCTGTAGCTATCTGAACATCATAGCTTGTAGCAGCAATTGTATTTGCAGCCCAAGTTAAAGACCCTGATGTACTAATGCCAGTGGCGTTATTAGCTGGAGCAGTTAGAGTTTGAGTTCCAAAATTAGGACTAAATAATTCTAAATAAAATGGTGCAGTTTTAGTAG
>CALPQA020000336.1 GCA_943325595.2 Auritidibacter sp. Marseille-P8566 | reverse complement strand
GCAAAGGCATAACCAGCTTCGGCACCTTCCATTTTGCAAATTTTTTCAACAAATTCAGTTGTGTTTGGGTTGCTAAATCGGCTGTAAATATTTCTGTCTTTTTCCTCAGAAAACGAGGCGCGCATGTCCTCAGCATCTTCAAATACAAAACTAGAGGTTAGGTATAAAGGCACGGAATGTTCTTGAAATTGAGATCGTTCTAATTGGGTGCGGATGGCTTGCGTTTCAAAACCAAATTCTTGTTCGTTCATTTTGTTCTTGTTTTATGTTTAAAGTTTTTGGAATAATAGTATTACAACACGGAATCCTTTAAACAAATGATTTTTATTTTATTTATCTTGGCTCCCTTCCCTTTGGGAAGGGTCGGGGATGGGATTTCCATTCAAAACCACACTATAATTTACTTTTGCGGTTGGTTCCAAAGTTTTCGAAACCGAGCAATATTTTTCAAATGAAAGTTGGGCGGCTCGCGCTGCTTTTTCTTCACTGATAGGGCCTTCCAAAAAGAACACAACGGTAATTTCTTTAAAAGGTTTGGCATCTTCAATTTGTACGCGAAGTCCTTCAACCTCGGCTTTGAAAGTAATTATTTCCTGTCGTTGCTTTTTTAGAATTGAAATCATATCAATGGCACTGCAACCAGCAACCCCCATTAATACTAATTCCATTGGGCTTGCGCCTAAATCATCACCGCCAAATTCAGCCCGATTGTCTACGTTTACAATATGTCCACGTTCATTTTTTAACTCAAAATGGTATTTGTCGTTTACTCTGTCTAAGGTAATTTTCATGCTAATTGTTTTGTGTCTATTTCTGAAAGGCGCAAAATATCTGTTAGTACGCCACGTGCTGTAACTTCTTTACCTGCTCCTGCTCCTTGAATTACAATTGGATTTTCGCCGTAGGATTTAGAATAAATTTCAATCAAACTATCTGCGCTTTTCAATTGTCCTAAGGGCGAATTGCTTGGAACAGAAACTAATTTCACCTCTAATTTATTGTTTTCAACATCTAATTCTCCGATATACCGAAGCACATACCCTTCAATTTGCGTGATTTTTGCAATGCGATATGGCTCATCAAATAAATTTTTACTTGTTGCATATTCCGATTTTGAATGGGTTTCATTTAAATTTGGAAGTAATAAAGAGTTGATATTAATATCTGAAAACTCTACATTCAATTCAATTTCTCTAGCCAAAACTAATAATTTACGAGCCACATCATTTCCTGATAAATCTTCCCGAGAATCAGGCTCTGTATATCCTAATTTTTCTGCATCTTTAAGAATATCCGAAAACAGCACCTCTTCATTTGCAAATCTATTAAAAATATAACTTAGTGATCCTGAGAAAACTCCTTTAATTTTTGTGATTTTATCACCCGAAAAGTGCAAGTCGCGAACCGTATTTATAATTGGTAAACCTGCGCCAACATTTGTTTCATATAAATAGTGTTTGTCGTAGGCAAGGAGTTTTTCTCTCAATTCCTTATAAAAGCCGAAACTCAATGTATTGGCAATTTTATTGGCAGACACAATGTGAAAATCATTTTCGATTAATGTGGTATAGGATTTAACCAATTTTGAACTGGCCGTAGCATCAACAGCGATTAAATTTTCAAGACCTTGTCTTTTAGTATAATTTATAATGTCTTCAATAGTATAAGGAATAGCCAATTCCGAAAAGTTTGTTTCCCACGAATTTATTTCTCCATCTTTTTCAAAAAAAGCGAGCGTTGAATTTGTAATTATTGGAAAGCGTAATTCAATATTTTTCTTTTCTAGAAAGAATTTTTGACTTTCTAAAACTTGATTGATAAGAGTGCTTCCTACATTTCCAATTCCAAAAAGGACGATATTTATTTTAATTTTTGACATAATTTATTTGCTGAAAATAGGGCTAATAATAGTTGATAATTGTTCGAATTCTATCAAAAAAGCATCATGCCCGTGAATGGATTTAATTTCGTGATAAAAAACATTTTCTTTTGTAGCAACCAATTCTTCATACGTTTCAAGGTTTTCACTTGGTATAAAAAATAAATCCGAATCAACAGAAATAATGTGAATATTGGACGTGATTGTATTGGCTACAGCCAGAAAATTGCTTCTGTTTTTGGTAATATCAATCGTTTTTAACAAGTGATTCATTAATTTATAGGAAGCAAGATGAAACCGATTTTGTAATTTCTTTCCGTGGTGGTTCAACCAATTTTCTATTTGAAAACCATTAGCAATTTCCGATTCTTTACGGTTGAATTTTAATTTTAATGATTGTGGCGTTCTGTACAAAAGCATGGCATGCAAACGCGCATCTGCAATTGGATTTTTCGAATTATTTAAAATTTGGTCTTGAACCAAAACATTGGCAATTACCCAGTCGGTCGCTTTCCAATCGGTCGCAATTGGAATTAAATTCTCTATTTTAGTTGGTTCTAAAGCCGCCATTTCCCATGCAATTCCACCTCCTAAACTTCCTCCAATAACAGCAAAAAGAGATTCAATTTTGAGGATTTTTAATCCTTCCCAAAAAAGAACTGAAAAATCTTTGGCCGAAAAATCTTTGTAGTTTAGTAAAAGCGTGTCAAAGTTAGCGTCATATCCGTTTCCAGGAATGTTGAAAGCCAAAACAGTATAAAAAGTAGTATCGATTGTTTTATTGTCTCCAATTAAATCATTCCACCAACCCTTTTTTCCTGCCACTAGCGAGTTTCCTGTTAGAGCATGATTGACCAAAACAATTGGAGCAGTATTTAATGGAAGTCCAAAAACTTGATAACTCAAATTTATGACGCCATAAAAAGCACCGCTTTCGGTGGTGAAATTCTGTAATGTAATATGTTTTAATTTATTTTCCAATTTCAAATCTTAATGATTAATTTGACTTGTGCCTGGAAATATTAGAAAGAAAAGCTAGAAAAACTAGGAGAATCTTTTTTGTTATCTTCCCACTAAAAGTGGTAGAATGCAGCACCTTCTACAAAAGTTTGCAGGGTTGCTAAGGCTTCGTCGGGTCTAATCCCTCCGCCTTTCTTTATAACATTTCAATACGTTTCTGAACTTAAAGGCACAAATTAACTACTTTTTATTTATTTATACAAGTTTGTTAAACTAATTCTGATTTACTGATGTTTTCAAAAACGGCTTTCAAATCGGCTTTCAAATCTTCGATATCTTCAATTCCAACTGACAATCGAATCAAATCTTTAGTCACTCCAGTTGCAATTTGTTCCTCTACAGATAATTGTTGGTGTGTGGTACTCGCTGGGTGAATAATTAATGATTTTGTGTCCCCAATATTAGCAACCAATGAGAATAATTCGGTT
>CALPQA020000335.1 GCA_943325595.2 Auritidibacter sp. Marseille-P8566 | reverse complement strand
AATTCTTCGCATTTAGTGTTTTTATAGGTAATGTTGTATGTCTTCAAACTAAAGTGAACTTTTCCTAAGTGAGTATTTAGTTAATAATTCAAAGATAAATGTTTTTTTGATTTGTTTAAAATATTATTTATTTGTAATTATCTATTAAATTATAATTTCCTCTTTATATAATTATTTTCTGTAGTTTTAATATTTTCTATCTCCCAAAATCAATATTTGAAGGTTTTAATTTATTTATAAAACCAGTATTTTTTTAATTTCAGATATAAGTTGTCCCTCGGGTGTAAATCCTTCAATTTGAACCTTAATTTCTTTTTGGTTTCGTTTCGGAAACTTAACTTCAAAATTTGGGTTGTCTTTCAATGATATAGTTGGTGTCCAATTTAAAGTTCCAAAATAATAAAACTCTTTTTGGGCTTCAAAATAAGAGTTCTTATATTCAATGTTTGGAGTAAAGCCATTTGTTACAATCATTGAAGTATACTTAATCTTGAAAAATTTGTTTTTAAAACCATTCTTTAGATAAATTTTTATTGTACCAACACCTCTACTGGAATTATCCGAAAGCCCTGATTTATCAATATAGATTTCATCAACGTCACTGAGTTCGAGATTGAATAAAAAGTTGAAATCCATTTGTTGAATATCATCTATGTAAACTGATGGAGCATTTCCTGAATTTTTTGAATAGGAGTTTCTAATATAGGCTTCGTTTTCTTCATTGTCTATGCCTGTTCTGTATCCATTTCTACCTATGAAGTCCAAAACATTACCGTTTTGTCCTTCTTGAATTTTAAATCCTTTAGCATTCATGCTCATTTCATCACTATGTGCAAGGATTGTTTTTTTAAAGTTATTTGTAACCGCTACATCATTTAATTGAATAGTAGAATCTTCGATTTTTGGCGTACTAAAAGTAAAATTTGCGTTTGGTATTTTTTGGACTGGACAAATGGATTTTTCAAATGGAATAAACAAATTTAATGGCGAGGTATAGGAAGAAACCCTTGTACTCATTTTAGAGTACACCGACTCGTTATTTTTGTCCATCATTTGAAAGATAAAAACGGTGGAGTCCCTAGCATAAAAGTTTTCGAACTTGAAATTATTTTGTTCATCAATTGTTGTTTCTTCAAAAACGTTGTCTTTTGGAGAAAAAAGAGAGACTTTATATTTTGAATTTGGTTTCAATTTTTTATCCACATTTCCGCTAATAGTTACTCCTTTATCAAAAGTAAAATTCATCTTTGGCGGATTTGATTTAATATTATTCCATCGGTATTTACTACTATTTTGATTCAACATCAATAAATCCATTTCTTCTTTTCTATTCTTATTTTCTGGGTCAAAGTAAGAATAGTTATTTATTTCGGGGGTTTCTAGATATGTATTGAGATAATAAGTACCCATAATAGCTCTTTTTTGGTCGGCACATATATTATCTCCCGGAAGAATACTAACGCTCAGATTCGCTTGATTCACTTCTGATTTTCCTAACAACACTATGCTGTCATTAGCAATAACTCTGGCCTCAAGAGTAGTGATAGGCTTTGTTGTGCCATAATTATAAATTAAACGTTCTGTAATTTCATTTAGGTTTTCATCGATTAGTCTAATACTATTTACACCGTTTGATAAATATTTCTTGTCAACATAGACTATTTGATCCGTTTGTTTATTATCAAAGTTAACTTCTTTTAGAATAGCATTTTTATTTTGTTGGATTAAGAGATTATATTTTTTATTTTTATACAATTCGACCCCTTTATCATTTGTTTTGACATTAATTAAAAGATTATTTCCGCTTAAATTATTTTTGTAACTAACAACAAGCCCTGTTTCTTGAATCCTAGTTAAAGGTTTTGAGATATTTAATTTATCCGATTTAATTATTAGTGTATAGTTCTCATTTAAATCTGGCTTTAAATAAAAGCCACCATTTCCAGAATTATTAGTATGAAAACGAGAAATTTCATTTGATTTAGAATCTACAATAATGCCATCATTTATTTGTATTCCTCTTTGGTTACAATCTGTAATTTTGACGCCAACAGTATTTACTATGTCATTTATTATAGAACCTCCCTCAGGAAATATTCTAATTTCAGCCGTTTTCCAATTGGGTTCGTCAGAATCGAAATTATAGGTTTCCTTTTTATCAATGATTTCGATGGTTTGGAGGAAAGAATCATCTTCTGTAAAATTATGCATCCAATTGGTGAAAAAATGAAAATAATATTTCCCTGCTTTGAATTTGTCGTTCAAATGAACTCCTCCAACAAAAGTGCCTTTATTTGCGAAAAGCAATTGTTTTTGAATGATTTGTTTTTGGCTATCATAAATTACTAATTGGACATTAGTCGTGTTTTCGGCTAACGGGGTATTATTTTTACTGGTAATATATCCTTTGAAAGCAATGTCTTCATTGTTCACAAACTTGTTTTTATTGAATTGAACATGTATAATTTCACGGTCGTACTGAAAATAATTCTCTAGACAATTTTCTATTGCCTTGATGTTATTGCTGTTTTGGGAATTGGATTGAAAAAAAAATAAACTGAAGATTATTATAATGGTTGCTCTCATTTGTAGAAATAGTATTTTTGGATAAATTCGACATAAAATTAGTAGGAGCTGTGTTAATTATTTTAGGTTTGAAAAATGGTAAACGGTATAGGTTTCGTATTTTTTACCTGGCTTAAGTATAAGTGTAGGAAATAATTTTTGATTTGGAGTATTATAGTCTTGAGTTTCTAATGCAAAAGATTCCCTAAAATTAAAGGGTTTTCCCATTTTTCCGATATCGGCACCTTTAAAGAAATTGGCACTAAAAAAATGCACACCCAGATTATTGGTCAAAACTTCTAATTTGCGACCGCTTTTGGGATCAACTACTGTAGCTGCTAATATAATTTTATCACTGTGCTTTTTCTTTAAAACATAACTTTGGTCATATCCCCCAGCGATTTTCAATTGTTCGTCAGAGGTTTCCTGAATGATATCTCTACCAATTGGTTTTCCTTTTCTAAAATCAAATGGTGTTCCAGCAACTTTTAGGAGTTCCCCTGTTTTAATTTTATCAGAATTGACTTCGCAGAAATAATTAGACGGAATGGTTACTTCATGATCTAATATGGTTCCGTTCCCCTCCCCTGCTAGATTAAAAAAAGCGTGATTGGTCAAATTTACAATTGTTGTTTTATCGGTTGTGGCCGACAATTTCAAGGTCAAATCATTGTTTGAAGTCAATTGATACGTTGCTTCTACTTTTAGAGTACCAGGATATCCCATTTCTCCATCAACAGAAATATAAGACAATACAAGGGAACTATCTGTAACCGTTTT
>CALPQA020000334.1 GCA_943325595.2 Auritidibacter sp. Marseille-P8566 | reverse complement strand
TGTTTACTATTTTCATTGCTTCAAATAAATCGCCTAAACCTTTTCGTTGTCCCATGGAACCAACAAACAATACACGAAATGGCTTTGAAATATCCTTTGATTTGGATTTTTTTATTGAATTAGGTTTAATAAATTTAGGAGATCCAAAAGGGGATTGAATTGTTTTTTTATTTTTAGCCCATTCTGGCAATGAATTTAATACAAATGAGCCAGGACCTACAATTATATCTGCTAATTCTAATTCTTTACGTTTACGTTCTAGTTTTCTAGGGGAATCTTTAATTCCGCCACCAAGTGTTTCTGCCCAATTTGGTAATCGTATAGCTTCTTCAAGCATTAATTTTCTTCCTATTTCCCAATAGGCAATTGGTAAATCATAAATACAGATTAAGCCTAGTTTCTTCGCTTCCTTAAAAGTTTCTAAAGCTCCATCTTCATATGCATAGACTGCAGTTACGCCATTATTTTTTGCTTTCAATAGTTCTCTAGCTACATATTTGTCAAAACGTATATATATTTGATCAACACTAAATTTCCCTCTTTCATGTTTAACTAAACTTTTTATTTTAAGTTTATTAGCTAATAATCTTCCAAGTTCATACCATGGATAGGATTTAGTAAATGGTTGTAGGATAGTATCAAAATTCCGCCTCCTAAATTCAGTCAATGGTCTAAATCCTCCTAATACAAACCAAATATTCCCAGGAAAAGTAGCAATTGCAGTATTAAATTGATATAGAATACCTCTTGAAGCTAAACCTTTTGCAATTGCTCTAACATTTGCATTTCCAGTAGGGTGTGAAATAAGAATTTTCATGAATTAAAAGCTTTCACAATAATATCATAATAGCGTTGTCCTACTTTTTTTTCAGTATGATTCTCTAAATGATTTTCTGTATTATCTAATAAAAACTTTTGTTGATTTGTATTTGTTACTAATTCATACGTTTTATCTGTTAAATCTTGAATAGAATTACGCTTAAATATAACTCCCGCTTTTCCAACAGCATCAGGTAAACCCCCGCCATCCGAAACGATAGGAATACAGCCACAGGCCATGCCTTCAAGTACTACGTTTCCAAAGGGCTCTTCCCAACGTGAAGGGACTAATATATATTTATGTTGGTTTAAAATGGTCACTAACTCTTTTCCTTTTATTAACCCAAAAAATTGAATATTTTTTTCAAGTTTATATTTTATTGTCATCTGCTTCAAAGCTTCCATTTCTGGACCCTCTCCAATTATGCTTAAATGATATTCTTTATTATATTTAGCTTTTAATTGATAAAGTAACTCAATACACATGTCTGCACCTTTATCAGAAACTAAACGTCCTAAAAATATAAAATCTTTTTTTCTTAAATTTCTATTTGTAGTAAATTTAAATAATTTTGACCGATAGGGATTCCCTATTACAATGGCTTTTCTACTAGTATCTTTTTTAATTCCTTCGCTTACTGCAATAACTTGAGTTGCATTATTCACCCATTTTTTTTTAAATAAATCTACTAATGATACTTTATTATTATTTTGCCTAATCCATGTACGAACTGCAACAACGCGTGGTTTCCTATAAAAAATATTAAACCAAGACAATCTTACTGTTGGGTTGTTTTCATAGATTAAATCTGCCCATTTAAATAAGTTCAATAATTTTAAGAAAGATGGTTTTCGGATAACTTCGTAATCAAATTTTTTTTCTCCTGAGGTATTTGACCAAGTCACTAATTTAATCTCTGCTCCTAAAGTTTTAAATTGATTGGCTAAAAGTTCCGAATTTACTTCGATTCCACCAATTTCGGGGTAAAATTTATGACTAATGAATAATATTTTCATTTTTGTTTTAATGTTGGCTATTTTGGTGTTTTTATCTAAGTTTTAAGATTTGAATTACTTAGTTTTCTTAAAAATAAAAGTTCATGTTGCCTCTTAAGATGATTTGTTTTCAAAAACTATTTCATTTCATTTTAGCAATTTAACTATTTTTTATTGAAAGCCTAAAAGCGCAATAGAAAACTACTATTTTCTTTAATAATGGTTATTATAATTAAAGTAGGATGCTCAATATTTGAATGAAAACACTTAAAATAGAATATTAATAACTAATTATTTGAATTTTTTATTAATCTTGATTTTTCAACCATCATTTTAATTAAATTTTCAAATAATTTAGACCAATAAGGTCTTAATTTTTCGAAAAGAGCACCAAGAATTATAGATACAAATAATGAAATAATTACGGATAAATAAAATTGATTATTAATATTGAGTTTACCAATCATAACTAATTTTAATAGCTTTAGTAATGGAAAATGAAATACGTATATTGGAAATGTATAGTCTGCAATTTTTCGAAATTGTTTTATAAACCAGTCGGAAATGTTCAAAGATTTTTTTTCTGGTAATAATATTATAGTTAAAGAAAATAAAATTCCGCTTATAGTGTCTGTTAAAAATTGATTTGCAAAATAAAATGGTTTAATGCCAAGTAAATAAGGAAAGGGTCTAAGGTATATATATGAAATGTAAGTACTAATAAGAAAGATAAAGAATAAAAAATAATTTTTATATTTTTTTAGCCTATCATTATAAATAAAAGCCAAATAGCCTGAAATCCATATAGGAAACATTAGTAATATTTTAGGACCTGCAAACAAGCAAGCAAGGCCTGTATAAATAACTTTTTTAGCTTTCCCTTTGGTGAAAAAACATACTGCGAATATTAAATAAAAAAAGAATTCGAAACTTACTGACCATAAAACTCCATTTATTCGTGGTGCACTATTGAACAACCAAAATTCATTCATAAATAATGCCGCTACAATATATCTTACAATGCTAAGAAGTTCTAAATTGAAATTACTAGATGTATAATATATAATTGTGCACTCTATTAAAAATGAAATAATTAATGCAGGAAATACCATTGAATAAAGTCGGCTTAGTCTAGCAACTGCAAATTGTATAAGCCCTCTATTCTTTGATTTTGTTGTGTAACCAATTACATATCCAGAGAGTACAAAAAATAGAACAACAGCAAAATGCTTCATGTTTGAAACATCAAATGGATTCCTATTTACATTACCAAAAAATATAATTACTGCATGGCCATATAATACTAGCAATGCAGCAGCAATTCTTATGAAATCAAGAAAAAGACTTTTTTTTGGCTCCATAATTAATTTTAAGATACTAAATTTTTTAATACTTTGCAAGGGTTTCCAGCTGCAATTGTATTAGCTGGAATATCTTTAGTAACAACACTATTAGCTCCTATTACTACATTATCTCCAATTGTTACGCCTTTTAGAATAATAGCATTCAAACCTAACCATACATTATTTCCTATATTAACT
>CALPQA020000333.1 GCA_943325595.2 Auritidibacter sp. Marseille-P8566 | reverse complement strand
TTTTACCAATGCACTAAAAGCAGCACTTTCTGCAATTATTCCTGTTTTTTTATTTTCAAAATTAGGATATTTAGAGATGGGATTAACAATTGCTTTAGGGGCATTGTTTACTTTGCCGAATGATATTCCAAGTAGTTTAAAACATAAAATTAAAGGAATTACTGTTTCAGTTTTATTTTTTTCAACTGCCAATTTATTAATTAATCTGACTCACCCCTATCCTTTATTATTTTATCCAACTTTTTGCATCTTAATTTTCTCAATTTCCATGCTGGCTGTTTACGGCCAAAGGGCTACAATGGTGGCGTTTTCAACATTATTGATTATATCTATTTCCTTTTCTCATTTGCATTCGGGATGGGAAATATTAGAACATTCTTTACTTTTATTGTCGGGAGGATTGTTTTACTTATTAATATCCGTGATTTTTCATTTTATAAATCCGCATCGTTATACTGAATTACAAATTGAGAAGTGTATCAATCTGACATCAAAATATTTGAAATTACGTGGCGATTTATGGGAATTGAATTCCGATAGAAAAGAAATCACAAAAAAACAATTAGTACTTCAGGTAGAACTAAACGAAGTTCATGAAAATATTCGAGAAATTTTGATTAGAAATCGAACAGATTATGGTTCATCAAATCAAAATAGAAAAATGTTACTTTCATTTATCTCCTTGGTTGAAATTATGGAATTAGCAATTTCCACATCTTTTGATCACAATAAACTACACCTAAAATTTGACGATCATCCAAAAGTATTAAAAACGTATCAAAATCTAGCCTATAACCTTGCAAAAAGTTTGAAGTCTTTGTCAAAAAAAATAAGACAAAAGAAAACAAATCCATCAAAAACCAATTTGAATGACAATTTAAATAAATTCGAAAAAGCCATAGAAGAATACGAAAAAAATACAGCCGAAAATTCTTCTGAAGGGGTTCATATGTTAACAAATATGTTGCACTACGCCGAAAAACAAGTTGGAAAAATTCATAATTTGGAGAGTACTTTCAAAACTATTACAAAGTTAAAAGATCTTAAAGGAAGAGATAAAGAGATAGAAAAATTGAACAAAAAAGACTATTATCCTTTAAATACATTAGTGGAAAATTTAAGTTTTTCATCATTAGAATTTAGGCATTCGTTACGAATTACAACAACATTATTAATTGGATATATTGTTGGAGAATATCTGCCATTTCAAAATGTATATTGGATTTTACTTACTATTGTAGTGATAATGAGGCCAGGATACGGACTTACAAAAGCACGAACATTAAATAGGTTTATAGGAACAATAATTGGTGGAGTCATTGGTTTTTTGATATTATCAATTGGTCCAAGTCAACTAATTTTAGGATGTCTTACTATCTTATTTTTAATATTAGGTTTAGCATTTAACCCATCCAATTACAAAATCGGGACTTTATTTATTACCTTACATGTGATTTTTATTTTTGCGATATTAAATCCCACCCAAAATGATGTTATTTTATATAGAATACTAGACACTTTTGTTGGAGCCACGCTCGCAATTTTAGCGAATTATTTCTTTTGGCCTTTTTGGGAATTCTTAAACACCAATGAAAATATAGAAAATTCTATTAAAGCCAACAGGAATTATTTAGTACAAATTTCTATTTTATATAATAACAAGCAGGAAATTAACACTACCTACCGATTGGCAAGAAATCAAGCTTTTATAGAAATTGGGAATCTTATGTCATCGTTTCAAAGAATGCTTCAGGAGCCAAAATCAAAGCAAAACAAACAGCAACAAGTATACAAATTAACTGTAATAAACAACGCTTTACTTTCTTCCGCTGCTTCTTTAGGAACTTACACTCAAACTCATAAAACTACAGATGCTTCAGAATTATTTAATTCCGTATTTGACAATATTATAAAAAATTTGGACTACGCCATATTACTTTTAAACGATAATAAAAATCAAATACGTATTGGTTCTCAATCAAATGAAAATTTAAATAATAGCTTTATAGAACTTCGTAAAATTAGGGAAAAAGAGTTATTGAAAGGAATTATGTTAAATAGTGAAACTTTTAAAATTAAAATGCAGGAATCACAATTGGTAATCGAGCAATTAGTATGGCTAACAAATTTGTCTGCTAATATTTTAAATACAACCAAATCAATGATGCTTTCGTAAGATAATTATTTATAAACTATCTTAAGTAATCCTGAAGCATTATTGTAGCAGAAATCTCGTCTATCAAATCTTTATTTTGACGTTGTTTCTTATTTAATCCACTATCAATCATAGTCTGGAAAGCCATTTTAGATGTAAAACGTTCATCGACTCGAATAACAGGCATATCCGGGAAAAAACTTTTAAATTTTTTTACAAAAGCCTCAATTATTTCTGTACTTTGAGATGGATTACCGTTCATTTGTTTGGGTTCACCAATGAGAACCTTTGAGACCATTTCTTTACTAAAATAATCCTTTAGGAAATTTATTGTGGTTGCTGAGGGGATTGTAGTTAATCCAAACGCAATAATCTGCAATTCGTCTGTTACAGCAATTCCCGTTCGTTTTTGTCCATAATCTATTGCGAGAATTCTTGGCATTTTTAAAATATTTATACAAAGATAATTATTGTAGTTATAAAAAAGAAGTCATAAAAATAATATCTTGATTAAATTGTTATTTGGTTTTTTTAAATAAATTAAAAGATAAAGGCTAAATTGATTAATCGACATTGCCATTAAATTTGATATTGAATTTAAATTGCTATAGTATTTGATATTGCCTTTGCTATTGATATTGATATTGCTATTGATATTGATATTGGGTCAAGTCAAAAAGTTGTGGGGAAATATTAAAATGTTGATTTTTGTATTTTAAAAATGTAAAGAAATGCAAAATTCCTATAGCGAACTTCTCAAATTATTATTACCCGAAATTATTGTGGATTATTTTGAATTGACTTCGTATAAAAAAGAAGATGAAATACTTCATTTATATTTAAAAGAGGTTAATTCTATTCCAAAAGAATATCGTCAAGATAAGTTAAGCTCCAAAGGATTCTTTGATGAGATAACCGTTCAGGATTTCCCCATTCGTGGACATCAAGTATATCTTCATATCACTCGCAGAAGATGGCTCAACGAAAATACTAGACAAGTTGTTTTTAGAGATTGGAATTTAGTAGCAGACGGAACTCGGGTAACACAAGAGTTTGCGTCTTTTTTAAAAGAGATCAATAGATTCCAAGCCTAATGACTGCAAAGCAATTGCTTCTTTTTATGGTGTAAATGGTAAAAACCTACAACATCAGTACAAAGATTTCTTAAGTGATTTTAAAATATGGAATCAAAAACCACATGCAAAAGAGT
>CALPQA020000332.1 GCA_943325595.2 Auritidibacter sp. Marseille-P8566 | reverse complement strand
CCAAAGTGTACCATCAGATTTCAGTGCAAAAAGTGTATTTAATTGCCCTCTAACAGCTATAACATTAGTTAATGCAGGATTGCCAGAAGTAGCCTCTGTAACACGATACCATTTCATTGCATCTGCTGCTGATAGAATACCCGTAAGTCCTGTTCCTGTATTTTCTGAAATTTGGGTTATCACCCACACATCACCACTACAAGTTACAATTGCTATAGTTTGACTTGTAACAAACATCATCTTTACATCGGTAGGTGTAACACCGGATGGAAGTCCTTGAGAATTACCATTAATGGTTAATTTCTGAAAAGTGGAACTTGTAGTTAAATTCATATGTAAAACCTGTCCTTCTAAAGACCAAGCATACAAACCATCGGTAGCCAAAACTATACCTTGAACAGCATTTGCGGAAGTAGATCCTAGTCCTGCTTTTAAAATAGTACCCGTTAATGCAGGAAAATTAGCAGGTGTCATTTCAACAGGTGATAACAAATCTGTACTTCCATTATTTGCCAAATCTTCTCCCCAAACTTTGTAAACCCCTGTTGATGTTCTTACAACTGTTGAGTGAAAAGAGGATGTAAAATTATCGTATTCTAATGTGGTTGCATCAGTTGTTGATCGCATCCCGAAATTAAAATAATCTGTATTTGGACACGTATTTAGAAAACCACACTGTGCATAACTAATGGTAGAAATAAATACAAAAAAAAGTACTGTAAAAAACGAATGTTTCATTTTTAAAAGGGAAGTAAAATTTATTTTCATTATGCTATAATTTAGTAGGATAGTAATAGGATTGTACTTGCTCGTTTATATCAAAGAAATCAAGCATAATATAAGTGTCTTTAGTTGCAGAACCGCTAAGTTTATAGGTTACTTTATTATTCCCTGGTTTTAATATAACTTCATTTAATAATTGACCATTAATAGTTGAGCCTATACCTGCAGAAACAAATTTGCCATTTGAAAATGGAACTTTGTCATTAGAAAAAGATATTAAATGAACATCAATTGTAAGTAGACAATTTTCAATAGGAGCTCCCGCTTCTAATTTTGTGCTAAATTGAATGGTTGAAAAATCAAAATCCATTTTGTACGGACTAACTTTAATAAGCATTACTTCGGGAAAATCAGTATGATTACATTCGCCTTCTAGGATAGTTTTATTTTCATTGAAAGTAATCTGGTAAGTCCCTGGAGTTTCAAATATGAAATTATTGATTTCATTTCCAATTAATGAAGATTTTTTATTAGAATCCATATCGGAAATGGTCCAAAAAATAGAATTCTCAATTTTACCAAAATTAATTTTCTCACCAAAAGATATTGTCTTAAATGGTTCTTGAGTTAAAGTGTAATTATCCTCTTGAATAAAAGTTTTAGACAAGTCCTGGCATTGAACGGCGGGAGTCATTAAAAAAATCAATATAAAAAATAAAAATCGAATCGTATTAATTGATTTTTTTGAATATTTTAAAAAAAGCAAAGTTGTATTCATAGTGAGGGGTTATTTATAAAATTATTTTAAATATAAATTTCAAATGAAATTGGGATTATAAACTAGTTTAATTTTTAATAAATGGCTTACAATACAAAAAAACAATCATTAATTATTTGCAAAAATAATAAACCATCGATATTTAAATTATTTTTCGCACGATAAAGTGTCCAGTTTTTGAAAAAACAGGACACTTTAATAAATTATTATTTGTGATGAGGAAAAAAACATGAACAGTTGTCCGAAATTTGTTGGTAAAAAGAAAGGGGTTTTCCGAAACTATTTTATTCGTTAATAGTATACTTATTATCTAAAATAGATTTCAAGTAGTCGCTTGGCGTTATTCCAGTTTCTTCTTTAAAAGCATTGTAAAAACTAGACCGAGATTTAAAACCAGCCAATTGGGATATTCCGTCAATAGTAATATTAGATTGAACTGACTCTTGAAGAAAAACCTTCGTTTGTTCTACTCTTAATTTTGTTTTTAATTTAGAAAACTTCATGTTAAATATTGAATTAATGCAATATAAAACGTGATTTTGAGGGACATTCATTTTTAGTGATATTTGAGCAATAGAAAAATCAGAGTTTAAATAAGGTTTTTCATTATCAAAATATTCTTGAATCTTTTCCTATAATTTTAAAAATGGATTTTCATCTGGTTCAGATGGCGGGGTAAATTTAATTTCTAATTTTGACGAATTTCTCTTTATTTTTTTGCGAATCGGTTTTGACTTTATCGCATTGTTATTTGGCAATCCATATAAAATTTCCGGAAAAAAAAGTATTCCAAAAGCTAAAAAAATAAATGAAATTCCTGTGGTGCTGTTTATTATTATCACGATTTGCCTAAGGTGACTCTCTTCAAAACATAGAAAATAATAACATAAAAAAACAAAATTAACAATCAGCACCGAAACAAGCGTTAACAGTAGTGTCAACCAACGGGTGATTATAAAATATTGTTTTCGAGGTGTCGTTTGGAATCTATTTTTCTTTTTAGTGAATTTTCTTAAAAGAATAAAAGAATAAATTACGTAAAAAGTTAACAACAATAATCTTAGAGTAAAATTAAATTCAGAATCAAAAAAGCTATTCACTCTAATTTTCTTAACATTGTCTATGTTGCTAACTATCATTTCTGCAACAGATTCTTTATAACTAAAAGAAGAAAAAAAATAAGGTAATACACCTATTAAATGAATTAATGCTGGGATGAAATGGAGGGCGTCTTTTCGTTTAAGTCCTTGTCTGTCCTTTAATGTTCCTCTAACATAAAAATACAAAAAAGGGCCTGCAAGCAAAAAGAACGGGGAAAAGTGATTGTAAAATATAGCTAGCCAAAAGACTGATTTCCCATATACTGCAAAATAATGTACCAGTCCATAAATGGCAATTAGACTAAAAAAAAGTCCAATAAAAGCCGCATTATTATTTTGTTTCCAATTGTAAACAATTAATATTAGGGCCAATAATAAAAGGAGCAAAGCAATATAAAGTAACATTTGAGGGAATTATGTTTACAAATTATTAAGAAAAGTTAATTGTTATCAACCACTTAATTTGTCCAAAAATACTAAAAACTGGACATATTACAAATTAATTTAATTAATAAATTACTTCAACAGGTCAATTTAGTACTTTATTCAAAAAATTATGTTTAAAAACTTACAATTCCTATTAATTGCAATTCACGAGTTTAAATTTCAAAAAAAATGGATTATACGAAATGTTGTGGGGAAATATTAATTTTTGGTGTTTGTATTTCAAAATTAAATGCAAAACTATATTCCTAAAGCGAACTCATCAAATTAGTATTGCTAAAATTTATTAAGGATTATTTTGAACTGACTTCTTATAAAAAAGGGAAGAGATACTTCATTTAAAT
>CALPQA020000331.1 GCA_943325595.2 Auritidibacter sp. Marseille-P8566 | reverse complement strand
AAGTGGACAATGAAGTTTTAATTAAAAAAGCAGATGGGTTTGTTCGTTTGGGTGATTTTGCAACGGTTAATATTACGAGTGCAGATCATTACGATTTGTATGGTAAATTGATTTGATTAAATTACTAGTAATTAGCTACAAATTGCTAATTTTAATTTAAAATGACTTGTTGGTTTTTTTAAAATCAACACTTTGTAATTTGCAACTAATAATTTTAAAACTTTTTGTTCAGGCAACCCTTTCAAATTCACTTATGTATTTGGTATGAATTAAAAAACTAAATATATGAAAAGAGTAACTTTAATTGGGTACGGATTAGTTTTAGCTATCATACTCAGCATGCAGTCGTGTCAAGATGATCCGATTATTCCAAACAATGGAGGAGGTAATGGAGTTGATACAACTTGGGTAAATGACTCAACTGATTTCGGAGGTGGAAATGAAAACCCATCAGATTCTATCGATTTTGGAGGTGGTAACGGTACTCCAACGGATTCAACGGATTTTGGAGGAGGAAATGGAAATCCTGCGGATTCAACAGGATTATGAAGTGGAAATTGAAAACAAGGATTACCATGGGATAAAATCAAACGTTAAGTAAAAGAAAATCAATTTTAAGGGTGATAGCGAAGGAGGTTCTTATTGAATTTGTAAAAGGTGGTAAAAAGGCATTTGACAAAATATATGCAGATTATGCGCCAGGAATGTTCGGTATTTGCCTCCGCTATACTCGCTGTAAGGATGACGCTAAAGATGTACTTCAAGAATCCTTCATTAAAATTTATAATTCCAGAGAAAGATTCGATGTTAATTTACCAATCGGTGCTTGGATAAAGACCATTACAATACGAACGGCGTTGAGTTTTATTAAAGAAAATTATAAAATGACTTTGATAGATGATGAATTGAAGTTCGACCGAATGGTTTTTGAGGAAGAATTAGAGGTTGATACAACAGATTTAAAAAAAAGGTTACTGCTGTTGCTTCAAAAATTACCAGATGGCTATCGAACTGTTTTCAATTTATACACGTTAGACAATTTAACGCATAAGGAAATTGCTGAACATTTGAATATTTCTGAAGGAACCTCAAAATCACAATATTTTAAAGCTAAAAAAATGATTCAAGTAATGCTAGAATCAGAAAGAGTTGAAAAATGAAAAAACAAGACGAAATAGAAGAATTATTCTCATCGACTTTTGCTAGTTTCGAGAGCACGCCCCCTTTGGATGTGAAATCGGCGATAGATGATCAATTATTCAATGGAAAAACATCAGTTTCAGGTCGTAGAAAAGGATTTGTATGGATTTATTCGTCCATTATACTAATTGGGATTGTTAGTTTCTTTGCACTGAAAAATGGAAGGGATAATAGTCCTGTTTTAGCAAAAGATGAAGTCTCGGATCAAGAAATTTCTACGATTTCTCCAGCATCAGAAACTATAAAAAATGAGAATCACAAAGAGATTTCTCAATCAAAAATCAAAAATTCACAAAAGAAAATAATTACTCAATTTGAAGAGCAGAAATTGACTCAAGAAATTGAATTGAAAGCAAATAAAACTGCTAAAAAGAATTCAAAAATCGACAATGATTCAAAGTTCGTGGGAAATAAAATCAATTCAAAAAAGCAAAAATTAACACGAGATAAAACGAGTCGAACAAATAAAAACAGATCAAATTCAATCAAAAATAACCACAACAAATCTGAATCAAAAGAAGTAAAAAATGAATTGTTTCATTCAATAAGTAAGCTTAAAAAAGGTGATAATCTTTTTGAGAAAGTTAAGCTTCCTATGAACAGTATTTTCTCGGATGAAGTAATTGTAGCTAAAAACGAAGGCATAGAAAAGTCAAATAGTCTTGAAGAGAACACCTTAAACGAAAATGAAAATTCGGTCGCCGAAAATAGTGAAGTTCAAGATACAACAAATCAAATTCAATGGTCAGAAGAAACAGGAATTCCACGTTCTTTAAATGGATTTGATGCATCTCAAATAAAAGCTCTTTCACCTTGGTCTATTTCAATATACTCTGGAGGAACATTTGGTTCAAGCTTTTTGAAAAACAGCAGCAACAAAAATTATAAGATGAAAGAGCAAGTTGGATTTAGTGCTAGTCTAGAAGCGAATTATAGATTGAATGCTAGATTGGGAATTTCTGCTGGTATCGATATCAATTCTAGAAAAGATATTTTTTATAAAGTTGTACCTGCAGGTGATAGCATAATAGATGGAGTTACAACTCAATATATTTATTTCAATCCGGTCACTCAAGATTCGATAATTGACACGATAATTTCTCCAAATTATATTCTGTTACAAACAGAATATAACCAAAAGCAAAGAATTCAACATAACTCTTTTGCTATACCTATTTATCTTTCATTACATCTTTACTCTAAAGGCAATTGGAAAATGTATTTAAATACTGGTTTAAGAATATCTTACGTTCAAAATAAACTAGTTTCAAATCCTCTTGGAATGATAGAACCAGATTTTAAAAGCGTTGGGTTACGTGTAAACATTCGACCAGAAATCACTTATTCTCTTGAGAAGTTTGGAATTGGTTGTTATGTGAATTTGGGGTACGATATGATTCCTGCCATTCAATGGACTGATGTTAAAAGAACACGAATAGATTACGGTTTTGGATTAGCATTAAAATATCATTTGTGAAATCTAAAATATCTTTGTAAAAATTACGAGTGCAGATCACTACGATTTGTTTGGTAAATTAGTATTATAATCAACAGAAATCAGACTTTAAACAAAACTATTTCTATTTTAAAAATGCCTGTATTTTTTATTTTGAGAAACCAAAGCAACCTATTGATATAATAATTCGTATTAATTAAATATTAACAAAAAAATTTAAACCCAAATTATGAAAAAAGAATACGTTTTAAAATCATTCGTTTTTGTCGCATTTCTGTTTGTTTCGACAACATTCACAGCACTTTTCGCACAAAATAGTGTGTATACAAATGGCGTGTCTAGTCCGTCCGCGTGCGATGGTTCCGCTTATATCGATTCTAATCTAGTGGTTGTGAATACGGTTTGGGCTGGTAATGGGATGATTTACCAATCAGGTGGAACGTCTATCGATAGTTTGTGCGCTGGAACCTACACGCTTACATATTCTACTTCTAATAGCGGTTCAACTACAATAACATTTATAATCGGAAGCGGAAACACTAATCCTTGTGCTGGTTTTAGTACATCTATTACAACAACTTCAACTACTTCCGCTACAAATTGCGATGGAACGGCACAAATAGTTGTTTTCGGTGGTTCAGGTCCGTACACTTACCTGTGGTCTGATGGCTCCATAACTTCTTTTCCGACGAATTTGTGTGTTGGAAATTATATCTGTGTTACAACGGATGCAAATGGTT
>CALPQA020000330.1 GCA_943325595.2 Auritidibacter sp. Marseille-P8566 | reverse complement strand
TATTTGTTAGATCTAAGAGGATTTAAAAACCTACCTGATATAAGAACCGCATTAACAAATTAACTGAAATCTTAGTATCTTCGCACCTACTTTGCCACAATCTTATGCTATTCCAAATAAAATCATACCTTCAATTCCTTTGGAACTCCAAGAATGAACACGGTGTACACTCGCCATTTGTATTTCTTTTGGTGACAAAATGTTTTTATGCTAAAACAGAAATGAAACCCTATTTCTCTAACTTTCAAATCGAAACAAAGAAAGAAAAACTATTAAATCGGGTGTTCCATTACTTTGAATTTAAAGAAGGACTTTACATTTCTGAAAATAAAACCAGCACTTCTTCTGATGCCAAAATTGATTTTATGTTTGTAGATGTTGTTTATTTCAATGAAAACAGTTTGGATTTGGATGCTATTTTAGACAAAACGAACAATGATACTTGTTTCATTTTTGATGGAATACACAGCAGTTCAACCAATAATTCGTTGTGGAAAACAATCATTCAAAATCCTGCTTTCACTGTTACAATTGATACTTTTATTTACGGTTTTGCCTTTGTAAGAAAAGAACAAGAAAAAGAACATTTTGTAATTCGGGTTTAAATTTGAAAACAATACGTTAAAAAAATAGTAGGAATTAGGAATTCGATAGTTCCTTTTTGTACTTTTAAACCCAAGAAAAAATAAATACAGCGCATATTAACTAATTAAAATCCTATCCCAAATAACAATGGCAAATCCACTAATACAAATCACCAACATTAAAAGAGATTTTGCTCTTGGAAATGAAATCGTTTATGTGCTTAAAGGAATTGATTTAGAGATAAATAAAGGAGAATACGTAGCCTTGATGGGACCTTCAGGTTCTGGAAAATCTACTTTAATGAATCTTTTGGGTTGTTTGGATACGCCAACATCGGGAAGTTATATTCTGAATGGAAAAGATGTCAGCAAGATGCACGATGATGAATTGGCCGAGATTAGAAATAAAGAAATTGGTTTTGTATTTCAAACATTCAACCTTTTGCCAAGAACGACCGCATTAGACAATGTGGCTTTGCCTATGGTGTATGCAGGACATTCTAAATCTGAAAGAAAAACCAGAGCCGAAGAAGTATTAAATCAAGTGGGTTTAGCAGATAGAATGGATCACCAACCCAACCAACTTTCTGGAGGTCAACGCCAACGTGTAGCTGTCGCTAGAGCATTGGTAAACAACCCTTCCATCATTCTTGCAGATGAACCAACAGGAAATTTAGACAGTAAAACTTCGGAAGAAATCATGAAACTATTTGGTGATATTCACAAATTGGGAAATACTGTAATTATAGTAACTCACGAAGAAGAAGTAGCAGCCTATGCGCATAGAATTATCCGTTTGCGCGATGGTTTGATAGAAAGCGATACTAAGAAATAGTTAGCTCGGTAATTTGCTGATTTGGTTTTTTGAGAATCAGATACACGAAGTACCAAATAACCCAATACACTTTAAAATGAAGGTATATACAAAAACTGGTGATACAGGAACAACAGCACTTTTTGGAGGCACAAGAGTTCCCAAAGATCACATTAGAATAGAAAGTTACGGAACGGTTGATGAGTTGAATTCGCATATTGGATTGATTCGTGACCAAGAAATGAATGCGCACTATAAAGATATTTTAATCGAAGTACAAGATCGATTGTTTACTGTTGGAGCAATATTAGCTACACCACCTGAAAAAGCAGTCAAGAAAAACGGAGAATTGCGATTGAAAAACCTCGGGATAATCGAAAGCGATATTGAATTATTAGAAAATGAAATCGATGCTATGGAAGATTCGCTTCCGCCAATGACTCATTTTGTATTACCAGGCGGACATACAACCGTGTCATATTGTCATATTGCTCGCTGCGTTTGCCGCCGTGCTGAACGACTTGCGGTACATTTAGACCATAATGAACCCGTAGACAATAACGCCATAAAATACTTAAACCGCCTTTCTGACTACCTTTTTGTGTTGGCACGAAAGTTGAGTTATGACCTCAAAGCGGATGAAGTGAAATGGATTCCAAGAAAGTAATTTGAAACAATAAAATACGAATATAAATAATTGTTTTTCAGTGTTTTATTAATTAAAGGAGTAACAAAAAACAAACGTTCTTAACTATTTTGTAAAATAAATGAAATTTTACTTGACTTTTTAAGTAAAAAATTTATTTTTGCATAAACTAAAAATAAGTAGAAAATGTATTGGACATTAGAATTAGCATCTTATTTAAGTGATGCGCCGTGGCCTGCGACCAAAGATGAACTTATTGACTACGCTATCAGAGCTGGTGCGCCACTTGAAGTAGTAGAAAACCTGCAATCTATAGAAGATGAGGGAGAGATATATGAATCAATGGAAGAAATTTGGCCAGACTATCCAACTGACGAAGATTATCTTTGGAACGAGGACGAATATTAAAAAAATATTAAAACCAATGAAAAGTCTCCATCGAGGCTTTTTTTTTGGTTAAATTTGCTTACCTTATTATAAATAGAAATAGAAATTATATTATGAGTTTCATAAATAGCATACTTAAAGTTTTCGTAGGTGATAAATCTCAAAAAGATGTCAAAGCTTTACAAGGAAACATTACAAAAATCAGGGCTTTCGAAAGTGTTTTAGAAGGATTGTCTCACGACGAACTAAGAGCAAAAACTGCTTATTTTAAAGATATAATCAAACAAGCTCGTTCTGAAAAAGATGCTAAAATTGCAGCACTTCAATTAGAAGTAGAAACTATAGAAGACATTGATAAAAGAGAAGATCTTTATGTAGAAATTGATGCACTTGAAAAAGAAGCGTATGAAATTTCTGAAAAAACACTAAACGAACTTCTTCCTGAAGCTTTTGCCGTGATCAAAGAAACTGCAAAACGTTTTAAAGAAAATACCTCGATAAAAGTTACTGCCACTGCAAAAGATAGAGAACTTTCGGCATCAAAAACATACATTACCCTTGAGGGAGAAAATTCAGTTTGGGCTAATTCTTGGAGTGCTGCCGGAAAGCAAATCACTTGGGACATGGTTCATTATGATGTGCAATTAATCGGAGGAATGGTGCTTCACGGTGGAAAAGTTGCAGAAATGCAAACGGGTGAAGGAAAAACTTTGGTAGCAACTTTGCCTTTGTACTTAAATGCCCTAACTGGAAATGGGGTGCACTTAGTAACTGTGAATGATTACTTGGCAAAAAGAGATAGTACATGGAAAGCTCCCTTATTTGAATTCCACGGATTGACTGTAGATTGCATTGACAACCACCAACCGAATTCTGACGAAAGAAGAAAAGCATACGAAGCCGATATTACTTATGGAACAAATAACGAATTTGGTTTCGATTATTTGAGAGATAATATGGCGCATTCTCC
>CALPQA020000329.1 GCA_943325595.2 Auritidibacter sp. Marseille-P8566 | reverse complement strand
CGTAATGAATCACGCAGAGAAAACAGATAATTTATTTTCTCAGGAATATTATTTTTTAACTAAAACCAATAAAAAGCACTGCTAAAAACAGTGCTTTTTTTGTTTATAAAAAAATATTTTTATTTAATCCCAAAAAAAAGTCAATCATTCATCATTATTCAATTTTATAATAATAAATTTGTAGACTTTTTTAAGATATTTCTATGAACTCTCAGCATCAAGGTTTACACAGTAAATTAACTTTAAGTGGGTTATTAATTACTTTAGGTATAATTTATGGAGACATTGGAACCTCTCCTCTGTACGTAATGAAAGCAATAATTGGACTACACGCAATTAATGCAGATGTAGTTTTAGGTGGAGTTTCTTGTATTTTTTGGACATTAACTTTACAGACTACAATTAAATATGTTTTAATCACACTAAGTGCCGATAATAATGGTGAAGGAGGGATTTTTGCATTATATGCTTTAGTCAAACGTACAAAGGTAAAATGGCTTATTATCCCCGCTATTATTGGAGGAAGCGCACTTTTAGCTGACGGAATTATTACCCCTCCTATCTCTGTAGCCTCTGCTGTAGAAGGAATTAGAACGTATTATCCTGAAATAAATACAATACCAATTGTAATAGGAATTCTATTTGTATTATTTACAATTCAACAATTTGGAACGAAATTAGTAGGAAAGTTTTTTGCGCCAATGATGCTTATTTGGTTTGGAATGTTAGGAACCCTTGGAGCAATTCAATTGGCACAACATATTGAAGTTTTAAAAGCTTTAAATCCATATTACGCAATACATTTATTATACATTCACCCGGAAGGTTTTTATGTATTAGGCTTCGTCTTTCTTTGTACGACTGGAGCAGAAGCATTATACTCAGACATGGGGCACTGCGGTAGAAAAAACATAAGAATAAGTTGGATTTTTGTAAAAACAACTCTTGTATTGAACTATTTTGGACAAGCTGCATACTTAATTCATCATGAAGGTGAAACCCTACAAACACTTGGTGGTAAAAACGGAAACCCTTTTTATTTAATTATGGAAAGTTGGTTCCTTCCCTTTGGAATTGTAATTGCTACCCTCGCTGCTGTAATAGCCTCTCAAGCATTGATAAGCGGCTCGTTTACCTTGATAAATGAAGCCATGCGATTGAGTTTTTGGCCAAAAGTTAAAATTAAATACCCAACTGAATTAAAAGGGCAATTGTATATTCCATCCATAAACTGGTTGCTTTTTGCAGGCTGCGTTATGATTGTTTTGCACTTTGAAGAATCTAGTAATATGGAAGCTGCATATGGTTTAGCAATTGTACTTTGTATGATTATGACTACTTTGCTCCTCACCTATTTTATGATAATAAAACGAATTACTTGGTTTATCATTGCGCCGCTTATTTTAGTTTATTTGATAATTGAAACTAGTTTCCTAATTGCCAATTTAAATAAATTTCCTCACGGTGGTTATGTAACTTTGTTTATCGCAACTTTATTGATTGGAATAATGACTACATGGCATTTAGCTAAAAAAATTAGTAAGAATTATACAAAATTTGTAAAAATTGATTCTTATAAAAAAGTATTAGCTGAATTAAGTGCCGATTTAACAATTCCAAAATATGCAACCCATTTGGTTTATATGACCAATGCCAACAGAACAGACGAAATTGAAGAAAAGGTAATGTATTCTATATTGCAAAAACGACCAAAAAGAGCCGATTTATATTGGTTTGTCCATGTGAATATTCTTAGTGAACCCTATAAAACGGAGTATAAAGTTACAGAAATTATCAAAGACGACTTATTTAGAATTGATTTTAATTTAGGATTTAGAGAGCCTACAAAAATTAATCTAATGTTCAAAGAAGTTTTGAAAGACATGGTGAAAAACGGTGAAGTTGATGTTACAAGTCGATATGAATCCTTAAATAAAAACAACATTTTAGGAGATTTCAAATTTGTTTTGTCAGAAAAATTCTTATCAAATGACAGTGATTTGACTTTCTTTGAAAAAATTGTAATGAACACTTATTTCTTGATAAAAAAATTCAGTTTATCTGAAGAAAAAGCCTTCGGATTAGACAGTAGTTCTGTAAAAATTGAAAAATTCCCAATGGTATTGCACCCTCCAGAAATAATTCATTTGAATAGAATTAACTAATTTTTAAACCTAATTTCTTACAATCGTTAAGTTAAGATTGACTTAAATTCAAACTAATTATTTCAATTGAAACTGAGATTATTTACATTTGTCAATCAAATAAATGGAAAACCATGAAAACAAATTTAAACATAGCAATAATAACTATTTTATTATTTATTACTGTAACTATTAACGCTCAAACAGTACAATCACGTACTTTTACTTTTACAGAAGCTTCACATGCAAGTACTTACAATGGTAATGCTCAACATGATTTAGCTGTTTGGATTGAACAAGGTACTGGAACTGCTGGAACATTTATTGTAACTAAATTTAGATACGTTGGTGGAGGTACAAGTGATCATTTACCTACATGGTCCGTAAAAGCTGGAGGAACTGCGAGTAATGCATTAGCTGCAGCAGCAAATATTGCTACAGCAACAACTGGAGCTACTTTATCTGCTTGGTCAACTAAAACTGTAACTTGGGATGGTAAAAATACTGCAGGCACTCTTGTAGCAGATGGTAATTATCAATTTGTTATTCAATCAACTTGGAACCATGGAACGACTGGAACAGTAACACGATATTTCCCTTTTGTAAAAGGTCCAGGAGCTGCAAATCCAACATTTACAGATGATGCAAATTTCACAGGTATTAGTGCTACATTGGCTAATCCTGATTTTTCAAGTAAACCGGAAGTTGCGATTTATCCAAATCCAACTAATGGAATATTCAATATGGATTTAAAAAATGATATTAATAACATCAAAGTAATTAATATTTTAGGAAAGGTAGTTTACAATGAAAAAGTAACTCAAGATTCTGCTGGAACTACTAAAAGAGTAGATTTATCAAATTTAGTAAACGGACTTTACATCGTTTCTATCACTAATGAGAATGGGACTTCTAATTATAAAGTCGTACTAAATAAATAGCATTTCTATGCTAATAACATTTTAAAAGCATCCAATCGGATGCTTTTTTATTTCAAATAATTAGGCTAATTTTCTTTAAACAAAGAAAACTTTTTCTCTTCAACAACTTCTGAAACTAAAGCTTTTATTCCTGGTGTTTCATAGATTTGATACTTACCGTTTTCATCAGAATAAATTAGATAAGCCTGTAATTCAGGATGTAATTCTAAAAACACCTTTGCTTTTTCGAGTCCCATTACTAAAACACCTGTCGCATTAGCATCTGAAGTGATGCATTCTTTAGAAAAAATTGATGCACTTAGCAAGTTGTTTTTTGTAGGAT
>CALPQA020000328.1 GCA_943325595.2 Auritidibacter sp. Marseille-P8566 | reverse complement strand
GAATCCATCGATATTGACAAATACGATAAATATTACCACCACATGTTCTTGTGGGATGAAGACGCAAAAAAAATTGCAGGCGCCTACAGAATGGGATTGGGCTCAGAAATTTATCCAAAATATGGAATGAATGGGTTCTATTTGAACGAACTTTTTCGATTTGAACCTGAATTGCACGACATGATGCACAAATCCATAGAAATGGGGCGCGCTTTTATCATCCGAGAATACCAGCAAAAACCAATGCCGCTTTTCTTGCTTTGGAAAGGAATCATCCACACCACTTTAAGGTATCCGGAGCATAAATTCTTACTCGGCGGTGTAAGTATTAGCAATCAATTTTCAGATTTTTCTAAATCGTTGATGATTGAATTTATGAAATCTAATTTCTACGATCCGTATATTGCGCAATACATCCATCCTAAAAAGGCCTTTAAGGTAAAACTGAAAGATGCCGATAAGGATTTTGTTTTCAATGAAGCCGAATCTGATTTGAATAAATTTGACAAAATAATTGATGAATTGGAACCCGGTTCTTTGCGATTGCCCGTTCTTATAAAAAAATACATCAAGCAAAATGCCCGTGTTGTTGCCTTTAATGTAGATCCTTTATTTAATAATGCTGTTGATGGATTAATGTACATTAGGATTTCTGATATTCCTGACAGTACTGTAAAGCCAGTTATGGAAGAGTTTCAAGCAGAATTAGAACGTAAATTAGCTGAAAAAGGAGAACATTAATTTTTAGACTGTAATCTGAATTATTTTGTTTTTTCGGCAACTAATTTTTTATAGTTATCCCAATCATTTTCTGAAATTGTTGGGATTTTTTTATACTTTTTACCTTTCAAATAATCCAAAATGTACTTGGCGCGTTCCTCGGATTCTGGGTGAGATGAAATCCAATAAAAACTATCAGATAGGTTTTTTTGTTGGGCTAATTCAAACATAAAATCAGCAAAAGGTTCTGGGTTGATATTGGCTTTCAAAAGATAATCTACACTTGTCATATCGGCTTCTTTTTCTAAAGTTCTATCATAAGCGGATGACGATAATGATTTTAAAATTTCCTTTACAATCGCGCCACCTTTCCCGCCTGAAGCTGCAGAAAGCAAAACCGACAAACCAATTTCTTTAGAAAGTTTTTTCATTACGTGATTGTTCGAAATATGAGCAATTTCGTGCCCTAACACACCTTGTAAAGCTTCTTGATTTTTACATTCTTTTATTAATCCAGTAAAAACCACCAAATGATTATCCGGCAATGCAAAGGCATTTATATCATCGTTTACTACAATATGAATTTTTAGAGAATCTTTTTTGATGTTGTTTTTATCGCAAAGAGGCGTAATTAATTTATCTAATGTTCCTGTAATTGAGTCATTTGAAATCACTTCTCCTGTGGATGAAATCTCATCCCAAATTAAATCTCCAATCTTATTTTCTGAGGAACTTCGAATTTCTTTAACATGAAACAAGGAAACAAAATTCACTTGCGAAAGGACTAAAAAAAGTCCGAAAAAACCTATTAGAATTATGAATCCTGGAAGTATTATTCTCTTTACCATTATGATTTACAGATTAAGTTAGTCACATTTCCAAAAAAGAAAACAGAAACGTGTTTGCCTTTTCTAGTTTGAATTGCACAATAAATAGTTGAAATAATTTCTAATATATTGAAAATAATTACAGTAAATAAATAAGCAAAATACTGATTGGAAACTTTTTCATCTGTAAAAATAATAGAAACCGTCCACCAAAAACTATAACTATTGGCAAACAATAAAACGGCTTGCGAAAGTAGGGCTTGGGTACAATGCCAACGAACAAAATAGGTGCTTTTCCGATTGGCCAAATAGAAAAAAAAGGTGGCTAATAAATTGATAATTGGCAATGGCAATCCAGCAATTACAGCTACTAATGACATTAAATAACTATTGGATGCTTTTTCGTTTTCGTGTTCTGAAGGTTGATATGCAAATTTGGTTTCTTGTGTCATAGTACTTTATTAATATTCCAAATCCAATTTAAAATTACTAAAATTATTAATGGAATGGCTATTTTTTTTTGTCTTAAAATAATTTCTGATTGCTTGTAAAACTTAAAAAAAGTATCCCTTTTTAAAATCAAATCGATTACAATCCAAAAAGGCAAAAGAGTCAGAATTGCACTTATTATTATTCCGAAAGGATTCAACATAAAAGAATTTATAAAATCCCCTTTAAAAATTAGTTGTACAGCACGTGTTGTACCACAAGATGGGCAGGGAAAGCCAATCACATTCTTAATAATACAAACGGTATACTGACTGCTTTCAGAATAATATAAGTGATATAATAAATAAATAAATCCTGCGGAACAAGCTATTAAAATTAATGAGTATAACTTGTTTCTAGACATTTATTAATATAGTGCGTTTTGAAACATTTCCATATTTTTTTCACGAGTTGCTCCCATTATTAGGAACCAGTCGATAATCGTCCAAATACCAAGCCCTCCACAAGTCAATAATTTTCCGATTCCCATTCCGGTATCGCCGATGTAAAAACGGTCAATTCCTAAAGATCCTCCACCAACAATTGAAATGATTAGACTTGTAGTTGGATCTTTTAGTTGCAAAGATTGAACTATTGGCCACTTTGATTCGTCCATTTGAATTAATTTTTCTCTGATTGCAGATAAATGATAGCTTTCAAAATGTTTGGCATTCATCATCATAAATAAGTCCACTTTTTGCGATTCCATATTTTTTTTGTTAAATTTTTAGATTGCTAATGTATTAAATAAATTGGAACAATAATTACATAATCACGGGAGATTATCAAAAATACATCGCTTTTATTTTATCAACGATTACTTGCGCTAATTTTTGATGGCTTTCAAATGTCCAACCTGCGATGTGGGGCGTGAGAAGTACATTATTCGCTTTAAGCAAATAGTCGAAAGCCACAGGTTTTTCGGAATCGATGAATAGATTTTCGAACGATAACTTTTCATATTCTAAAACATCTAATCCTGCACCAAGGATTTTTCCAGATTTTAAACCCTGAACTAAATCATCCGTAACCACAGAATTTCCTCGCGCGGTATTTATAAACCAAAAGGGTTTTGAAAACGAATCAATAAATTTGGCATTAATCATTTTGTCGGTTGACGGACTCCAAGGCGTATGAAGACTTACAACATCTGATTTTTGTTGCAATTCTGATAAAGAAACTTGCTTTGCATTAGCATCACCCAAATTTTCCAAAATGTCGTAACACAGTACTTCAACATCAAAACCACAAAGTTTTTTGGCAAATGATTTTCCCATATTCCCGTAACCAATTATGCCGATTGTTTTACCTTCTAATTCGTGACCCCGATTGCTTTCTCGGTTCCAATGTCCCTCTTTTATTTCTGAAAAGGCGTT
>CALPQA020000327.1 GCA_943325595.2 Auritidibacter sp. Marseille-P8566 | reverse complement strand
CAGAAGAAAAGTTGATGAGTCTATCGAAAGTGCTTTTGAAGTATTGAGAAAACGTATCGATAAATTTGGTGTAACACAACCTAACATTCAAAAATTAGGAGAATCAGGAAGAATTTTAGTGGAACTTCCAGGTGCTAAAGATGTGGATCGTATCAAAAAGTTATTGCAAAGTACGGCACAATTAGAATTTTGGGAAACATACAAAATTGATGAATTAGGTAATTTCTTAATGGCAACAAACAATGCCTTGAAATTAACTGAAAAAGGAGCTGTAAAAGTAAAAGAAACTGCAAAAACAGGAATTGATACTTTATTAACTGATAAAGCTAAAGATACTGTTGCTGATACAAAAGACTTAGGTCCTTTATTGAATAAATTTGTATCTCAAGGTGGAGGACCAGTTCTTGCTATTGTTGCACCAAAAGATACTGCTGCAATTAATGGTTATTTCAAAAGACAAGACATTAGAGTATTATTGGCTTCGGATCAACGTTATGCAAAATTTGTTTGGGGAAAACCATCATCTACAATTGATGAAAAAACAAAAAAAGAAGTTGAAACAGTTGAGCTATATGCTTTAAAAGGAAATAGAGACAATCAAGCTGCGATGAGTGGTGGAGTTGTAACTGACGCAAAAGATTCATTTGACCAGTTAGGAAAACCAGCGGTTACAATGCAAATGAGCGGTCAAGGAGCAAAAGCTTGGGAAGAATTAACAGGGAAAGCATTTACTCAAAAAAGCAATATTGCTATTGTTTTGGATGATGTTGTTTATTCTGCTCCAGGAGTTACAAGCGGTCCGATTTCAGGAGGAAGATCTGAAATTACAGGTGCATTTGACGTTACAGAAACAAAAGATTTAGCCAACGTATTAAGAGCAGGTAAATTACCAGCTTCTGCAGAAATTGTTCAATCAGAAGTAGTAGGGCCATCCTTAGGTCAAGAAGCTATTGATAACGGTACAAACTCAGCGATTATCGGTTTGTTAATTGTATCACTTTGGATGATGGTTTACTACGGTAAATCTGGATTGTATGCTAATATTGCTTTAGCAGTAAACTTACTTTTCTTATTTGGTATTTTAGCAAGTTTAGGAGCTGTATTAACATTGCCTGGGATTGCTGGTATCGTATTAACAATGGGAACTGCAGTAGATGCGAATATCATCATCTATGAAAGAGCGAAAGAAGAATTACGTGCAGGAAGAACAATTGATGAAGCGATTAAAGCATCATTTGGTTGGAAAGGTGCAATGCGTTCTATTGTTGATGCGAATGTAACGCACGTATTAACTGGAGCTGTATTATTAATTTTCGGAACAGGACCAATACAAGGTTTTGCAACTACGTTATTAATTGGTATAGCAACATCGTTATTTACTTCAATTTTCATTACAAGAATATTATTGGATTGGAGTGTTAATAGAGGTAATAAATTATCTTTTGTAACAGGTTTCTCTAAAAACTTCTTTACAAACTTCCATTTTGATTTCTTAGGTGTAAAAAAATACACGTATATCTTTTCAAGCTTAGTGGTTGTTGTGAGCGTTATTTCACTTGCTACAAATGGATTGAATCAAGGTGTTGATTTCGTTGGAGGAAGAACATTCCAAGTACGTTTTGAAAAACCAGTTTCTGCGGAAGAAGTTAAATTGGAATTAGTAAAAGCATTTGACGGAAGTGCTGAAGCCAAAATATTTGGTAAAGACAACCAATTGAAAATTACAACTAAATATAAAGTTGCTGAGGCCGGTACAGAAGCAGATAAAGCGGTAAACCAAATTTTATTTGACAACTTGAAAAAGCATTTTGATGCCAACATGACGTATGACAAATTTGTAAACAGTTATGATGGTAAAAAATATGGAATTGTTCAAGCTTCAAAGGTAGGACCTACAGTTGCGGATGATATCAAAACCAACTCTTATTGGGCTGTAATCGGTGCAATGTTAATTGTTTGTTTGTATTTGATGATTAGTTTCAGAAAATGGCAATACAGTTTGGGAGCTATCGCTGCTGTTGCGCATGACGTTGTTTTTGTATTGGGTATTTACTCTTTATTATGGAAATACATGCCATTTGGAATGGAAATTGACCAACACTTTATCGCTGCGATTCTAACAGTAATTGGATATTCTATGAATGATACCGTTATTGTATTTGATAGAGTTCGTGAATATTTAGGTGGTAAAGCAAAAGGAAATTTCAACTCTATTGTAAACCAATCTATTAATTCTACAATGTCAAGAACTATCAATACATCATTAACGATGATTTTAGTATTGTTGATTATGTTTATTTTTGGTGGTGAATCAATTAGAGGATTTATCTTCGCAATGTTGATTGGTATTGTTGTTGGAACATATTCTTCATTATTTATCGCAACACCAGTTTTAGTAGATACTATTTCTGATGCTGAACACAAAAGAATCGAAGAAGAGCACAACGCTTAATCAATAGATTTATATATATTAAAATGCCTCGCAATTGCGAGGCATTTTTTTTGTATAATCCAATAGTTTATTATTTTTCTTGATGGTATTAAATATATTATATACTTTTGATGTTTGGTAATAGAGTATATTTTTAAACCAATTTCTGTAAATGAATGTTCCCTTAGTTTATTTATGCGCTTTTAGCCTATTTTTATCTTTAACACTTTTGTTTTACAACAAAGGGTACAAAGGTGCTAATCTCTTTTTATCAGGATATTTGTTCTGTTCTTCTGCATTTTTATTAACCCAATATATTTTGATTTATAGTAAATCAATTTCTTTAATTGCTTTTTCTGTTTCTGGAATTCCATCGCTTTTCTTTTTAATAGGCCCGTTTGCTTATTTTTATGTGCGAAGTATATTAAGGGATAATGTGAAATTGACTAAAACAGATTTTCTTCACTTTCTCCCCTTTTTATTAATATTTATTGGGGCAATCCCTTTCCTCTTTTCTTCTTGGGAATACAAATTTTTATTAGCTAAATCAATAGCCGGTGGAGAATTTATGCAATCCAAACACAATATTAATTTTTTAATTCCAAAAATAGTCAATCAACTTATACGGCCTCCTTACGCTATGTTGTATTTGGTTTTGATTTCCAGAGAGTTTTTTAGAAATATAGATATCTTTAAATCCTTTTCCCATGCCAAAGTTGTGAAAATTTGGTTGGGACTTTTTTTCATGGTTTTTAGCGTTGTCGTTGTTTTCTATATCATCGTGCAATTTACTTTTTATTTAAAAATAAAATTTTTGTTTGATAACCTATGGGTTTATTATTTATTAAATAGTATTGCATTTGTCTATTTGGCGTTCAACTTTTCATTGATACTATTTCCTCAAATTTTATATGGATTACCAATTTCTAAACTAGTAATAGATCATAATGATATTCATATAGTTACTAAACCAATTCAAAATAATAATGAT
>CALPQA020000326.1 GCA_943325595.2 Auritidibacter sp. Marseille-P8566 | reverse complement strand
TTTGTATGTTTTTGATAGGGGCACAATTAGGGGCACAATAAATAAAACGAAATATAAGTAATTCTATTTCAACAACATAAGGAGAATGGGTTAAACCCTCTTTCTCCGCCAGTAAAAAACAAAATGGTATCAAAACCCCGTAAATCTTATGATTTACGGGGTTTTTGCTTTTACAACATATTCAATTTATTCAATTAATCTCATTCCTAAAGAGATAAAATCGAGACCCTATATTTTATTCAAAATTAGGGTCTCGATAAAATTAAATCAATCAAAATGCAGCTTGTTTGCTAACCTGTTCAATTACTTGTTCAGTATCTAAACATCTTGTTTTGTTGTATTTAGAAACTTAAATTGAATATTAATTAAAAGGTTACCACTATGAAAACTAAAATCACTTTGCATTTCTATGCAAAAAGCACAAAGTCTAATTCAGCAGGGCAATTCCCAATCTATGTAAGATTAACTGTAAACGGAAAACGATTAGAGTTCAGTACAAAAAAATTTATTGATCCCTCGAAATGGTCCTCCGAAATGACTAAAATGAAGGGGCAATCAGAAGAAGCTCGTTCATTGAATGAATACCTTGATTTGATGAAATCAAAAGTTTTTGATATCCAAATGGGGCTAATCCATAGAAATGAAGAAATTACGATAGAAATATTTAAAAACATACTTAACGGCACCAAAGAACGCCAACGCCTACTTGTTCCAATTTTCGAAGAACACAACAACAAAATAAAAGAACTCATCGGCATCGAGTATGCACCAGGAACTTATGAGCGTTATAAAACCTCCCTAAAACACACAAAGGATTTTTTGAATTGGAAATTCAGTATCTCCGATATTGACATTACAAAAATCGACCACGCCTTCATCACCGACTATGAGTTTTATTTGCGGAGCGTTAGAAAATGCGCCAATAATACTGCTGTCAAATACATCAAAAACTTTAATAAAATCATCAAACTTTGTCTGGCCAATGACTGGCTTGACAAAAATCCTTTCGCCAACTACAAATCAAAAGTCAAGGAAGTAGAACGGGTTTATTTATCTGAAGTCGAAATTCAAAATATTATCAATAAAGATTTCAAAACCGAAAGACTATCATTAGTTCGCGATATATTCCTCTTCAGCTGCTTTACTGGTTTGGCATATATTGATGTCAAAAACTTAACAAAATCTCATATTAGCCTTGGAATTGATGGCGATAAATGGATATTTACCCACCGTCAGAAAACTGAAACTGCTTCAAAGATTCCCATCCTCTCAGTAACACAAATGATAATTGACAAATACGCAGACCACCCACAAAGTGTGAATGAAGATAAACTATTGCCAATCCTTAGCAATCAGAAAATGAACGCCTATTTAAAAGAAATTGCAGCCGTTTGCGAGATTGAAAAAGAACTAACCTTCCACATTGCCCGGCACACTTTTGCTACTACCGTAACGCTAACAAATGGCGTTCCAATTGAAAGTGTGAGCAAGATGCTAGGGCACAAAAACTTGCGGACAACACAGCATTATGCAAAGGTTTTAGATAGAAAAGTGAGCGACGATATGAAGGCACTTCGGGATAAATTTTCATTGACTCCAATGCAACCAATTAAAAAAATAGTGGTGGGTTAATATTAAAATGGGTGTTTTTAGTGTTATTGATTTGAATGATATCAAAATTATAAACCTATAAAACATTAAAAGATGAGCATTAAATTCAAACAAATGTTATTCGAATTAACGGAACAATTAAGCTTTATCAATCTAGAATTGGACGATTCGATATCAAAATCAGAGAAATCTGTTGAAATTTCTATAAAGGCGTGCAATAATTTAAAGAAGCAATTTCTCAAGGAGAAAACTATCAGTTCTGAAAAGGAAATTGATTTCTTTAAAAATATAAAACCCAAGTTTACCTCTTTGTATATTTATCATAATGCGGTTTTTAAAATAGAAACAAAAATGCCCCATGGTGGCGACCGCATAACCAAAAAATACCTCCACAAAGAATTGAAAAAACTAAAGCGTTATTTCGATAACAATTTAGATTTCTATAATTACCATAGAACAGGAAGCAGTTTTCTTGACTTTAAATATTTTGTCAGAGGCAACCTCGATGTAAAATTGCGTCTGGATAGTTTTTATTTTGAAGCAGATCATAATTTCTCAACATCCCATGACTTTAAAATTGCCAAGATTCTTGCCCATGACTTGGTACAAGTGTACATAGAAACCAAAATTCTAAAAATGGGTAAAATGGAATTCAAAGAAAAATCACAACTTGAACCGAAAGGGAAAATCAAATGGACAGGTTCAAAAGTGGCCTTAATTGAACTTTTATATGCTTTTCATACCAAAGGAGTTTTCAATAATGGTGCTGCCGAATTAAAAGAAATTGCAAGTTATCTTGAAGAAACGTTCCATATTGATTTAGGTCAATACCGCAGAACATTCCTTGAAATACGGGATCGTAAGTCTGATAAAACAAAATTTATAAACTCCTTAGTTGAAGAACTGATGAAACGAATGGAGGAAACGGACGAAACATTTTAATCTTACTTTTTTCATTTTGAATAAAATCGTACCCAACGGGGTTCGTGTTGTGATTTTATTCAAATCAAAACCCACAAATTTGCATCATAACAATTTAAAATCATCAAAATGGCTGTGGAAATTATTACTAGAGAAGACTTAAACGAATTTCGTTCACTTCTCCTAACCGACTTAAAAGAAATATTCAATACGAAATCGCAACCGCAAAAGCAGTGGCTAAAATCAAGTGAAGTTCGGAAGCTTTTAAATATTTCCCCGGGCACGTTGCAAAATTTCCGAATCAACGGAACACTTTCCTATACCAAAATTGGCGGCACTATTTATTATGCTTACAGTGACCTTAATAAAATATTGGAATGCAACAAAGTGAATGCTTTGCCAACTCTTTTCAAATAAGTACAAATCTCAAACATAAAAGCTATGAACTACATAAAACACCTAACTGGTTTTTTTAATAAAATTGGCGATGAAAATAAGCTTAATCCAACGCATATTTCGCTCTATTTAGCCTTATTCCAATGTTGGAACGTGAACAGGTTCAAAAATCCGACAGGTATTTCTCGTGAAGGAATTATGAAAGCCAGTAAAATAAATTCAAACGCAACCTATCACAAGTGTATGAAGGAATTGCAAACACTTGGTTTTATTGAATATTTACCAACCTATAACCCACATTCTAGTTCCAATGTAAATATGATTAGTTTTTCGGAAGAACCTAAAACGAAACCAAACAGTGAACAGCTTACCCATTCAAATAATGAACCCGTTCAAAAAATAATCTTGTCAAAAAATAACAAGGCTATTGAACAGGTAAATGAACAAGCCTATATATATAATAAAAAAACATATAAAAACACTATAAACATAGATAAT
>CALPQA020000325.1 GCA_943325595.2 Auritidibacter sp. Marseille-P8566 | reverse complement strand
TTATGACAACTACGAATACGAAACTCAAATTCTAGCCGCTTCTGTTCGTCATACAATGCACATTGTGAATTGTGCTAAAATTGGCGCCGATGTAATGACAGGACCGCTTTCTGCAATTTTAGGATTATTGAAACACCCGTTAACAGATATTGGTTTGGCTCAGTTTATTGCTGATTTCGAAAAAGGAAATAAATAACAAGTCATTTTGACAACTATAAAAAAAGCGATTTTCAAATCTGAAAATCGCTTTTTTTTTGTATTTAGAGGTAGTATTTACTTTAAATTACTTTCAAAATGAACATCGAATAAATTGGTAAAAGCATCGCTTATCTTTCCATTTGCATCCATAACTAACGTCCTGTGAATTTTTGTAATAGCCCACTTGTTTTTCATATCGTCAAAATTCACACAACGGTATTCTTGAACGCCCTTAAATTTATAATTTGATAATAACTCCTGCCAACTGTATTGCTCATCATCAAGATTGATGGCTATAAATTGGTAATCGGGATGTTTCGATTTAAAAGCCATAGCCCTTTTGTGTGCGGCCGCCAAATGACTTAGCGCTTCTTTTGTCCAAAAAAACAATACCGTTTTTTTAGTTACAATTGCATCAGATGAAACCGTCATTCCATTTGTATCAACTAAATCAACTTTTGGTAATGGATTGCCAACTTTTAATAATTGAATGGCATTTCCAATTTTCAAGATTTCATTTTTCTTGCTATTATCTGTTGAAAATTTGCGGTATATTTCAAGAAACTTTTGATTGTTAACCATGTTTTGGTCTTCTAACAAATAGGAAAATGCAATGTTATTAAGAATGCTGTTTTTTACTTTTTCGTTTTTAATCAAAGTGTCCGCTACATTCAACTTATTGATATTTGTGGTCAATGCCAAATCAAGAGGTGTAAAATGATTGTGGTATTTTACTGCGCCAACATTATTCAACAAATGAGATAAATACATTACAAAAGGCGAGTAGGTTGACAATTGCACGTTATTGAAATCAATATTTTTTCGGAAATCGTAATAATTTGTTGGTAATTTATCATTCAAATCTTCTGCATTTCTAATGTCATGAATAATAGGGTACATTTCTTTTTTAGAAAAATAACTAAAATCCAAAGCTGCCTTTGCAAAAACATCAAACTCAGAACTCCATTTGATTTCGTTTTTTCTGGTTTCGTAGCTTTTTTTATTTAAAGCGTAAGTTGAATTTATTGTTGCCAAAAATTTACTGACGTCATAATCATAGGCATCGAACATTTTTTCTTTGTCGGTTTCGTTTTTCAAATACGATTCCATTAGGAAGTTGTTTTTTTCATCACCTCTTCCACAAAAAATGATTGATTCGTCAAAATCTTTCGAATTGATGTGAACCATTATACTGTCGTTTTTATCAAAATAGACGTATTGGTATTCAGGATCATGCTTAAAAGTATACATTCCAGGAGCTAACGAATCAAACTGAACAAAAAAGGTATTGTCTTTTTGAAGTGGAATAGTATCAATTACAACGCCATCTTTCGAAAAATAAACGAAACGATTTGTCGGATTTTTGACTTCGCCACCAAAATAAGCGGTATAATTATCAGCTTTAAATTTCTTATCACAAGAACTTAAAACAATAACTAGGGAAGCCGTAAACAATAAAAAAAAAGTCGATTTTGGGAATTTCATTTGCATATCTCTACACACAAAAATATCGAGTACTTTCTAATATCAATGTTAATAGATAGTTAAATTAAAAAACAACTGTATTTCAGACACTGAATTGGCAAAAATTCATCTATTTTTTCTACTTTTGCAAAAATTTTATTTAAAAAGAAAAGCAATGTTAACAGTTAATAATTTATCAGTTCAGTTTGGCAAAAGAATTTTGTTTGACGAAGTAAATACCGTTTTTACACACGGAAATATTTACGGCGTTATTGGTGCAAACGGGGCTGGGAAATCTACTTTTTTGAAAATAATATCTGGTGAAATGGATCCTACTGCAGGACATATTCATTTGGAAGCAGGAAAAAGAATGTCGGTTTTAAATCAAAACCACAACATGTTTGACGAAAGCACTGTTTTGGAAACCGTAATGATGGGAAACAAAGTTTTGTATGCCGTTAAAAAAGAAATGGATGCTTTGTATGCCGATTATGATGATAAAAATGCAGACAGAATAGGGGAGTTACAAGTGCAATTTGAAGAAATGAACGGTTGGAATGCCGATTCAGATGCCGCTTCTATGTTGTCAAACCTTGGAATTACAGAAGACAGTCATTATACTTTAATGGCCGATTTAGAAGGGAAAATGAAAGTTCGTGTCCTTTTGGCGCAAGCGCTTTTTGGAAACCCTGATTTGCTTATTATGGATGAGCCTACCAACGATTTGGATTTTGAAACCATTGCGTGGTTAGAAAATTTCTTGGCAAATTATGAAAATACGGTAATAGTAGTTTCTCACGACAGACACTTTTTAGATGCTGTTTGTACGCATATTTCGGATATTGATTTCAGTAAAATAAGCCATTATTCAGGTAATTATACGTTTTGGTACGAATCCAGTCAATTGGCTGCGAAACAACGCGCGCAACAAAACAAAAAGGCTGAAGAAAAGAAACAAGAATTAGAGGAATTTATTCGTCGTTTTAGTGCGAATGTGGCCAAATCAAAACAAGCTACTTCTCGTAAGAAAATGATTTCTAAATTGAATATTTCTGAAATTAAACCGTCAAGCCGTCGTTATCCTGCCATTATTTTCGATCAGGAACGGGAAGCGGGTGACCAAATATTAAATGTTCAAAATTTAAGTGCTTCAATAGATGGCGATGTGTTATTTACTGGAGTAGATTTGAATATGGCCAAAGGAGATAAGATTATTTTGTTTTCTAAAGATTCTAGGGCTACAACTGCTTTTTATGATATATTGAATGGTTTGCAAAATGCCGATTCAGGAACATTCGATTGGGGAGTAACAACTACGCAAGCCTATTTACCAGTGGACAACCATTCTTTCTTTGAAAATGATTATTCGCTTGTTGATTGGCTACGCCAATGGGTTAAAACCGAAGAAGAACGCGATGAGGTTAATATCCGTGGGTTCCTTGGAAAAATGATTTTCTCTGGAGAAGAAGCCTTGAAAACGAGCAGAGTTTTATCAGGTGGTGAAAAAGTGCGTTGTATGTTGTCTCGAATGATGATGCAACGTGCCAATGTTTTAATGATTGATGAACCAACCAATCACTTGGATCTAGAGTCGATTACGGCTTTCAATAACTCGTTAAAAAACTTTAAAGGTTCAGTAATTTTCACAACTCATGACCACGAATTCTCTCAAACTGTTGGTAACAGAGTAATCGAACTAACTCCAAAAGGGGCAATTGACCGATACATGACTTTTGATGAATATTTGGATAATGAAGGAGTTCA
>CALPQA020000324.1 GCA_943325595.2 Auritidibacter sp. Marseille-P8566 | reverse complement strand
GTTAAGAGTATTGATTTTTTTTCTTGTTAGGTTTCAAATACTTTCATAAAATAAAAATGAGATTATAAAGATACTACTTTAGTAACAACGAAAAGTATGCCATAAAATTGTTTTACACCAATTGCTTTAAGGCTATCTCAAAAGCTGTGGCGCTAATATTTGTTTTAGAATTATTCAAAGCATGTGCTTTTGCAATGGCGTTTTTGATGGTTTCAGAAGTGTCGTTAAAAATAGCATCGTCTGTCATTTGAACTTTTTTCTCCATGAAATAAGCAAAAACACGTGCCATTCCGCAATTAGAAATAAAGTCTGGAATTAAGCTTATTTTTTGATCTACATTTTCCATTATCGAACCAAAGAAAATTTCTTTATCAGCAAAAGGCACATTTGCACCACATGAAATCACTTCTAATCCCGAAGCAATTAAACTATCAATTTGGCTTTGTGCTACTAATCTTGAAGCGGCACAAGGAGTAAAAATTTCGGCACCAATTGTCCATATTTTTTCATTGATTTCTTCAAAAGGAATCATTTTTTCAGAAACTAATTTGTTTCCGTCTTTATTCAAGAATAAGGATTTAATTTCTTCAAATGTAAAACCATCTTCGTTAATTAATCCGCCATCTCTATCGATAATTCCAATTACTTTTGCACCCATATCGGCCAAGTAAAATGCTGCTGCCGAACCTACATTTCCGAATCCTTGTACGATTGCTTTTTTACCTATTACAGAACCACCATATATAGTATAATAGTGACGAACCGCTTCCGCAACGCCATACCCTGTAATCATATCGGCAATAGTATATTTCCGAGTTACATCTGGAGAGAAAATAGGGTTTTCTATTACTTTTACAACACCTTGGCGCAATTGCCCAATTCGGTTGATTTTATCAGCTTCAGTTGGTTTGAAATGGCCGTTAAACACCCCTTCTTGTGGATGCCAAACGCCACATTCCTCAGTCATCGGAATTACTTCGTGAATTTCATCTACATTTAAATCGCCGCCAGTTCCATAATAACTTTTCAATAATGGAGAAACAGCTTTATACCAACGTTGTAATACTCCTTTTTTTCTTGGGTCGTTAGGGTCAAAATTGATTCCCGATTTTGCACCACCAATTGCAGGTCCCGAAACAGAGAATTTTACTTCCATCGTTTTTGCCAATGACAAAACTTCGTTCATATCCAAACCTTTTCTCATTCTCGTTCCTCCGCCTGCAGCACCGCCACGAAGCGAATTAATTACTGTCCACCCTTCGGCTTCTGTTTCTTGATCTTTCCAATTGAAAATGATTTCCGGCTCTTTATTCTCGAATTTTTTTAGTAAATCTTTCATTAATCTGTTTCGTTTTTAGTTTTGCAAATATAAGGGTAAGTTTCAATGCCCACTATTTAATTTAGTCTTAATTATAGTTATAAAGTATAGATTTTACCCGAACTATGGTCCATTTTTGCACCAGTAACACTGCTTAAAGTATTGATTTCATTTCGCAATTTTAAGACGCCTAGCAATCCGAAAATTATAGCTTCTTTAAACTCAATTATTTTTCTTTCGGGAATCATTATTTTTGTTTCGGGTAAATGAAATTGCGTTCTTTCAATCATAAAATCATTATACGCACCACCACCAGTAATAAATAGATTATTTTTTTTGTTCGGCAAAGCCAATGCAATTTGTACGGCTATATGTTCTGTGAAAGTGGCCATTTTATTTTCAATTGCAATCGGATATTTTTCAATTAGGGGCAAAATCGTTTCTTTTACAAATTCAAAACCCAAAGATTTTGGGTATTTCGTTTGATAAAAATTCAATTGATTTAACTCCTTTAATAATTCAGAATCAACATTTCCAGTTCTCGAAATTTCCCCTTTATCATCATAATCCAATCCCAATTGATTGGCATAGAAATTCAAAACTGTATTCACGGGCGAAATGTCAAAGGCAATTCTATTCCCATTTTCCTCAAAGGAAACATTTGAAAAACCACCCAAATTCAAGCAGTAATCATAATCGGAGAATAATATTCGGTCCCCAATTGGAACTAATGGAGCGCCTTGTCCACCCAATTGCACATCTTGAACCCTAAAATCACAAACTACTTTTTGATTGCATAAACCCGCAATTTCGGGTAAATTCCCAATTTGTAACGTGATTCCATTTTGTGGTTGGTGCAAAATAGTATGTCCGTGAGAACAAACGGCATCGATATTTTCAATTTTATTTTTTTTGATAAAATCAGAAATAATATTTCCTAATAATAAAGTATAATCAATATTTAATTTTTGTAATTCCAATTCTGAGAATCCAACGGCGATTTTAAGTTGGTCAATCCATTTTTGGCTGTAGCCAATGGTTTCGCATTCAAGGATTTGAAAACTCCATTTCCCATTTGTAATTTCAAAATTGAGGTGCGCCAAATCGATGCCATCCAACGAAGTTCCTGACATTACACCGATAATATTGTATTTTTTCTGAATCATCGGCTAAAATTAATAAATCATTTTGAGAATATGATAATTAAAAAGTATATTTGTCTATATTTTTTAAATTAATCACAATTTATTAGCGCCAATTATGGATTTTAAACTTACGGAAGAGCAATTAATGATTCAACAAGCAGCTAGAGACTTTGCCAAAATGGAATTGTTGCCTGGTGTCATTGAAAGAGATGAGCATTCTAAATTTCCAACAGAGCAAGTCAAAAAAATGGCTGAACTTGGTTTTATGGGAATGATGGTTGATCCGAAATACGGAGGTTCGGGATTGGATAGCATTTCTTATATATTAGCAATAACCGAAATTTCAAAGGTTGATGCTTCAGCAGCCGTTATCATGTCGGTTAATAATTCGTTAGTTTGTGCCGGAATTGAAAAATATTGTAACGAGGAACAAAAACAGAAATACTTAGTTCCATTAGCAACAGGAGAAGTCATTGGCGCGTTCTGTTTGTCTGAGCCTGAAGCGGGTTCTGATGCTACATCACAAAAAACAACTGCAATAGATAAAGGCGATTACTATCTTTTAAACGGAACAAAGAACTGGATTACCAATGGTAATTCTGCTTCGACCTATATAATTATCGCTCAAACGGATATTGAAAAAGGCCACAAAGGAATCAATGCTTTTATAGTTGAAAAAAGTTGGGCTGGTTTTGAAATTGGAATTAAAGAAAAGAAAATGGGAATTCGTGGTTCTGACACACATTCTCTTATGTTTACCGATGTGAAAGTACCTAAAGAAAATAGAATTGGAGAAGACGGTTTCGGTTTCAATTTTGCAATGGCCGTTTTGAACGGAGGTAGAATTGGGATTGCTTCTCAAGCGCTAGGAATAGCTAAAGGTGCTTTCGAATTGGCTTTAAAATATTCGCAAGAGCGCAAAGCTTTTGGTAAAGAAATTTTCAAACACCAAGCAATTGCATTCAAATT
>CALPQA020000323.1 GCA_943325595.2 Auritidibacter sp. Marseille-P8566 | reverse complement strand
CGCAGCAATGGATACCGTAACCGAAAGTGCAATGGCAATCGCTATGGCGCAAGAAGGTGGAATTGGAGTTTTACATAAAAACATGACCATTGCACAACAAGCGGCTAAGGTCAAAAAAGTAAAACGTGCGGAATCTGGAATGATTATCGATCCTGTAACGCTTCCTTTATCTTCAACGGTTGCTGATGCTAAGAATGCGATGAAAGAATTTGGCATTGGAGGAATTCCAATTGTCGATGAGAATAAAATCCTCAAAGGAATTGTAACCAATCGTGATTTGCGTTTTGAAAAAAACAATGCACGACCAATTGTAGAAGTAATGACTTCTGAAAATTTGGTTACCGTTGCCGAAGGAACTTCCCTAGAACAAGCCGAAGTCGTTTTACAAGGCAATAAAATTGAAAAATTACCTGTTGTAGATGCCGATTATAAATTAGTTGGTCTTATAACATTTAGAGATATTACCAAATTAACACAAAAACCTATCGCCAACAAAGACGTTTTTGGTCGTTTGCGTGTTGCAGCAGCCATTGGTGTAACAGGCGATGCCGTTGAAAGAGCAGCAGCTTTAGTTCAAGCAGGTGTCGATGCTATTATTATTGATACTGCTCACGGACATACGCAAGGAGTTGTGAATGTATTGAAAGAAGTAAAAGCTAAATTCCCTCAAATAGATGTAATCGTTGGAAACATTGCAACACCAGAAGCTGCTAAGTTTCTTGTTGAAAATGGTGCCGATGGTGTAAAAGTTGGAATCGGACCTGGTTCTATTTGTACTACACGTATCGTTGCAGGGGTTGGTTTTCCACAGTTTTCTGCCGTTCTTGAAGTGGCAGCAGCCATCAAAGGGACTGGAGTTCCTGTAATTGCCGATGGAGGAATCCGTTACACTGGCGATATTCCTAAAGCAATTGCTGCAGGTGCCGATTGTGTGATGTTGGGTTCGCTATTAGCAGGAACCATGGAATCTCCTGGTGAAACCATTATTTTTGAAGGACGAAAATTCAAATCCTACCGCGGAATGGGTTCTGTTGAAGCCATGCAAGAAGGTTCAAAAGACCGTTATTTCCAAGATGTAGAAGACGATGTCAAGAAATTAGTTCCCGAAGGAATCGTTGGTCGCGTCCCTTATAAAGGCGAATTAAACGAAAGCATGCAACAATTCATTGGCGGACTTCGTGCCGGAATGGGCTATTGCGGTTCAAAAGACATACCAACATTGCAAGACACAGGGCGCTTTGTTCGCATTACCGCTAGCGGAATCAACGAAAGTCACCCGCATAATGTGACCATTACCAAAGAAGCACCCAATTATTCAAGATAGTTGTAGGTCGAAAGCCTAATATCATAAAGCAAAACCCATTAGAATGTACGTTCTAATGGGTTTTTTATTTTGAAGCACCCGCTTTCAATTCTTCAAGAAAATCCCTCCCGTCATTCGCTGTATCTCTTGTGGCGAACCCCGCCACAACAGGATGCCGCTACTACCGGGGCTAATAAATTACATTTTTATTTTGATAATTACGTTTGACAATCGGAATGTGACTCTTGATTTGTCAATCTGAATTTATTTCAGATTCTTTAATTTCGAATTAAAACTTTTTATTTTTTTCTTTTCTTTGTGGGCACGGATTGCAAATCCGCGCTATCCGTTGTGGGACAAATCCGAGCGGTCGGGATTTTAGCATTTTTTAGCGGTAGTTTCTTTTATTTTTCCGTATTGATAAATCTTAACTCCTTTAATTCTCCATAATTTTCTTTAGTTCCAAATATTATATTTTCACTTGCCAAGTATAGATTACCAAAATCATTTAAACCTTCTATAAAAATCTTTGAATTTTGTTTTGACCAAAGCAACGCTTCCTTGTTTTGTTTGGCATTTTCATCGTTCAATTTTTCGAAACTTTTTGGAGTACAATATGTCTCATTGAAATAAGTAATATCCACTGTTTTTTTGTTGAATTTTAGCGTACAATAATTTTGTATTGTACAACCACCATTTATAAATTCTTTACAAGATGTACTAATTAAAGCAGTAAAGGATTTTCCGATTATATCGGTTTGACAAAAGATAAAGTTCGATTGCAACAATACTAAAAACAAAATACCTCTCAAATAGATTTTCATGCTTAAATTGTTCATCAGTTGCATTAAGTTATTGAATTGTCCCGTTTCGCTGCCACATTATCGCTAACGTTTCTTTGCTAGAGCTTGTGGCGGCTTATGGAAAGCTTTTTTCCATAACCGACCAAGCGAAGTTATGAAAAGTAAACGAACAATTTACCGCAAAACTAGCCATAAGTTTTAGCTAGTGTTGGCAGCAGTTATTTTTCTAACATATTGACATTTATTACTTTGGATTTTTTTCTATATAGTTGCATATAGATGGATCCCTTTTTTTTAGCCAAGCTATCACCGACCAAAACATCTATTTTCTGCTTGGGATAATACCAGCCAATAATTTTAGAATCTGAAAGTTTTAAGCTCACATCACCATGATTTTCATAATCAACTTTCTTTTCAAGAACTTTTCCGTTAAAATTTTCCTCTATAACTTCTTTTCGTCTATTCTTTTCGAAATAACCAAAATAACTTAAAGATGAAAATAAAATAGCTAGAAAAGCAAGTAAACTTCCTAAAATAATCTTGGCATTTTTATCAAAAATTTCATCTTTCCCAAATAGGTTTATTCCAGACATAAGTTCTTGTTTATTGTGGGGTTCGATAATTGCTGCCAACTAGTATATACACGCTACAAAGTAGTGCCTATCACCCCAAATTTGGGTAGATTGTCGCTACTCACTAGCGTATTTACTTCAAATATACTTTTAATTTTTCAATAGCAGTTTTTTTTTAAAGCCAGAAAATAAAAGAAAGCAAAACAATTCTTCCATTAGCCCCGATGGAGCCGGTATCCTCGCAGCAAAGCGGAGAGATAAAGGCGAGAGCGGGAATTCCATTTCCAAACAAATACGGACAATTCGCTCCTAATTGATAGTGTAATTGCGATAGTCTATTTCGGATAAACTGAAATAGCCCAGAGGATAATTGGCCTCGGTGGTGGTGTTTATTACGTTGCCTCGAACTGTTGCCGATGGTGATTGAAAGGGACTTCCGTTGGTGTTGCCCGCAATGCTTACCAGAATTTTTAAGTAATTGAAATACTGTTTGGAGATTCCCGAAAGGGTTATTCCGATGTTTTGCCCCGTTTCTAATTTGTCACTTCGGTACAAACCGAAAATTTGGTTGCCTTGAAAAAACCGGTCTTCTTCTAATGCATAAACCGGAATTGCAGCAAAACTGGGTTTGTAGGTAAATAGATAATAGTCGTTTGTGGCGGCATTGTCTGTGAAAAAAGTCTTGACTTCAATATCCTGCCCCGTAAATCCGCCATCGTTTCGTTGTGTAATGTATTCGATTGTAGGAACCGGTTT
>CALPQA020000322.1 GCA_943325595.2 Auritidibacter sp. Marseille-P8566 | reverse complement strand
TAAGGGTTTAGTTATGTTTAAAAAAAATTACGTACAAAGTTAAACAAATTAATGTTTAAAATGACGTGTTCCTGTAAATACCATTGCAACTTTATTTTCATTGCAATAATTAATGCTCAATTCATCTTTTATAGAACCTCCCGGTTGAATAACAGCGGTTATTCCGGCATGTTTTGCAATTTCTACACAATCTGGAAAAGGGAAAAATGCATCACTTGCCATTACCGCTCCATTTAAATCAAAACCAAAAGTATGTGCTTTCTCAATGGCTTGTTTCAAAGCGTCAACTCTTGAGGTCTGTCCCGTTCCCGAAGCGATTAATGTTTTGTTTTTTGCAAAAACAATCGTGTTTGATTTGGTGTTTTTACAAATTTTAGAAGCAAATATCAAATCTTCAATTTCTTGGGTAGTTGGTGCTGTAACGGTAACGGTTTTTAAGTCTGATTTAGTATCTGTAATGTAATTTTTATCTTGAACTAATAATCCATTCAAGCAAGTTCTAACTTGTTTTTTTGGTAATTCAACTTCATTTTGAACCAAGATAATTCTGTTTTTCTTTTGTTCCAAAATGGCAATTGCTTCTTCATCGTAACTTGGAGCAATTACAACTTCACAAAATAAAGAGTTGATTTCATTTGCAGTGGCAACATCAATTTTCCCATTTGCAATTAAAACGCCACCAAAAGCAGAAGTTGGATCGCAAGCCAAAGCTGCTAAATAGGCCTCTTCCATGGTATTTTTAGTAGCCAATCCACATGCGTTATTGTGTTTTAATATTGCAAATGTTGGAGTTTCATCCTTAAATTCTAATATTAAATTTACAGCGGCATCAACATCTAATAAATTATTATAAGACAATTCTTTTCCGTGTAATTTGGTAAACATAGCATCAAAATCTCCAAAGAAATAGCCTTTTTGATGTGGATTTTCTCCGTATCTCAATACTTGTCCGTTGGCAATACTTTCTTTGTAAAAGGTTTCATCTGTATTGAAATAATTAAAAATAGCAGTATCATAATGAGAAGAAACGTGGAATGCTTTTGTTGCAAATAATTTTCTATCTTCTAATGTTGTTGCGCCATTTTGATTGGTAATTAGATCTAAAAGTTGGCTGTATTCATTTACCGAAGCCACAATTACAGTGTCTTTGAAATTTTTTGCGGCAGCACGGATTAACGAAATTCCACCGATGTCAATTTTTTCAATACTTTCTGCTTCAGAAGCTCCCGAAGCAACCGTTTTTTCAAAAGGATATAAATCTACAATAACCAAATCAATTTGAGGAATGTTGAATTCTTCCATTTGTTGCACATCACTTTCGTTGTCTTGACGGTTTAAAATTCCTCCAAAAATTTTCGGGTGTAATGTTTTCACACGACCACCAAGAATGGACGGATAAGAGGTTACATCTTCAACTGGAACGACAGGAATACCAAGGTTTTTTATAAAATCTTCAGTTCCTCCAGTAGAATATAGCGTTACATTTTGTTCGTGTAATTTTCTTACGATTGGCTCTAATCCGTCTTTAGAAAAAACAGAAATTAAGGCTGATTGAATTTTTTTTGTAGTGTTCATTGTGTAGTTAGATTTAAAAGTGCAAAAATAGTTTTTTTATTACATTTATTAGCAAATTAACTATTAGAAAAACAATACTTTAATTGTAAAAATATAGTTTCTTTTTGTAGCATGAGCAACGCGTTCATAATTTATTATTTACATTAGGTTATTGAAAAAAAAATATGGAATTTTACCATATATAAAAACACACGATATGATTATTTATCTGCGGTTACTGAGTGAGAGTTTTAGTTTTGCTATCAATGCGTTGCGAAGTAATAAATTACGGACATTACTTTCATTATTGGGTGTTACAATTGGTATTTTTTCTATAATTGCGGTTCTTGCAGCAGTGGATTCTTTGGATAGAAAAATCAAAAAAGATTTAAGTAGTTTAGATAAAAATACGATTTATTTAATGCGATTTTCTTTCGGTCCTTCTGAAATTCCACAATGGAAAAGACAACAATTTCCGGATGTAAAATATGATGAATATGAATATTTGAAAGGTGCTGTCAATAATACCAACCAAATGTGTTATCAGTTTTTTACAGGAAGTAAGGCTATTAAATATGATGCTAACATAGTCAGCGATGTTAATATTGTTCCTGTTTCTCATGAGTTTATTGATATTCAAGGGTTAGAATTTGATAAAGGTCGTTTTTATAATGAATCGGAATCCAATTCGGGTGCAGCGTTAATTGTTTTAGGATATGAAGTGGCAAATGGACTTTTTGAAGGCAGTGATCCTATTGGTAAAAACGTTAGGTTATACGGACAAAGATTTACCGTTATTGGAGTTCTAAAGAAACAAGGTGCAGGAATGTTTGGCGATAATAATGATACTTCTGTTTATTTACCGGTCAATTTTCTAAGAAGATTATATGGCGATAACAATGATATGATGACACCAGTAATTCTTATCAAGCCAGAAAAAGGGGTTGATATGGAAGCTTATAAAGCGGAACTTACACAAAAACTTAGGAATTATCGCGGAATGAAAACAAGTGAAATTGACAATTTCTTCATCAATGTTTTATCAGGGTTTACCGATTTGATTGATGGAATTATTGGAAAAATGAACGTTGTAGGTTGGATTATAAGTGGTTTTTCATTGTTAGTGGGTGGTTTTGGTATTGCCAATATTATGTTTGTTTCCGTAAAAGAGCGTACGAATTTAATTGGAATCCAAAAATCTTTGGGTGCAAAAAATCGATTTATATTATTCCAATTTCTATTCGAAGCCGTTATTTTATCTGTTATTGGCGGGTTAATCGGACTATTTCTAGTTTGGATAATTTCGATTATTTTAACCAATGTCTTAGATTTTGAATTTGTTTTGGGAATTGGAAATATTCTTTTAGGAACCGGATTAGCTGCATTAATAGGATTGATTTCGGGAATATTACCTGCTATTTCAGCTTCCAAATTAGATCCTGTAGAAGCAATTAGAACTGGGATGTAGAATTCGGAATTAATTTTAAACATAAAAAAAACACAAAGCATAACTTTGTGTTTTTTTTTGTGTCTTTGTGATAAAAAAAACTATCTCACATTTATATTCTGAATCAAATCGATATATAAATTAATCTTGTCTTTCAATTCTTTTCTTGGAGTAATAAAATCTAGAAAACCGTGTTCTAAAACAAATTCGGCAGTTTGAAATCCTTCTGGCAAATCTTTTCCAGTAGTATCTCTTACGACTCTTGGTCCTGCAAATCCAATTAAAGCGCCTGGTTCAGAAATATTAATATCTCCTAGCATCGCATAAGAAGCAGTAGTTCCTCCCGTAGTTGGATCAGTACATAAAGAAATGTAAGGAATTCCAGCATCGGCTAATTGCGCTAATTTTGCTGATGTTTTTGCCAATTGCATTAAGGAATAAGC
>CALPQA020000321.1 GCA_943325595.2 Auritidibacter sp. Marseille-P8566 | reverse complement strand
GAGGCATAACTGCTGTCTTCTTTAATAATTAAGAATTCATTATCAAGCAAATTAAAATTGCTCATCAAAAAAACAGCTTTATTGTAATCGTAATTATTGATGTATTTTTCATATTTAATTACATCTTGGTATGGAAACATTCCACCAAAAAAAGCATCGAAATTGTAGTCTTTTGGAACAAATATTTTAGAAACATTTCTACATCCTAATCCAAAATACCTAAAAACATCTTCACCCAAAGCAATCATTTGTTCCTTGGATTCTTGTCCGTTTAAAACTGCAACCGAATTTCGTGATTTTCTAATAATTGAAGGTTTGCCTTTGAAATAGAATTCGAAATAACGAGCGGTATTATTACTTCCTGTTGCAATTACAGCATCGAAACCTTCTAGTTTACCTTCAACAAAAGAGATGTATTGTTTTAAATTAGGTTCAATTGAAATCAAATAATTAGCTAAAAAAGGCAACAAATGTTGGTCGTTTGAAGATGTTTTTACCACTACTTTATGCCCTGAAAGCAATACCGAAATAAAATCATGAAAACCAACTAGTGGAATGTTTCCTGCCAAAATCAATCCCACCGTTTTAGGATTTACATTCTCAAAATCGTAGGAATCCAACCATTGGTTTAAATTGGCATTTGTCAATGCCTCTGCCCATGATTGAACTGCAAAATATACGTTTTCATTGGTATACCAACCGTTATGTGACTGTGATAAATTAATTAAATCCACAAAGGCATCAAAAAACAAATCATTATTTAAAACGGTTTCGTTTTTTTGATTTCCATTATTTGAAAATTGTGATAAAAAGCGACCCAATTCAACGAAAATGTTTTTTTTGTATTCTAAAGTCATATTGATTTGCTTATGAATTGTTTTGGATGTAATTTTGTGCAAAAATAAGATAATTATCTGCAATAGGCAAGACGCCGTAAGCTTAATGCTTATGGCTAATAGCTTAAAGCTTAAAGAAAAATAAGAATGGCAATAATAATAACAGACGAATGTATTAATTGTGGCGCTTGTGAGCCAGAATGTCCAAACACTGCAATTTATGAAGGTGCAGACGATTGGAGATATAAAGATGGAACAAAAATTCGTGGAAAAGTAATTTTGGCAGATGGAACTGAAATAGATGCAGATGCTCCTCAAACCCCAATTTCTGACGATATTTATTATATTGTTCCCGGAAAATGTACCGAATGTAAGGGATTTCATGATGAGCCTCAGTGCGCAGCTGTTTGCCCAGTAGATTGTTGTATTCCCGATGATAATCATGTGGAAAGCGAAGAAACATTACTCAATAGGCAATCTTTTTTACATAATGAATAAGCTAAAATCCTGAGAAATCAGGATTTTTTTTATGTTAAATTGTAATTCATGCTCAAAAAATAGTTAATATTAAAAAGAATCATTAGATTTGATATCAATTATCTGCCAGTATGAAAAAATCAATCTTCTTATTTTGTTTGTTTTCTATAGCTTCTGTTTTCTCGCAAAATGTAGAAAAAACACTTCTTTTTAAGGACTCCGAGACTAATTTACCCATCGAAGACATTACTGTTTATATCATTAAAACCAAACAGAACTTACTTAGTAACACTGATGGAATTGTAACTTTTTCGCTGAAAGATCCCTCAATTATAAAGGTTACTAATGCGTCCTACGTTCCCCAATCTTTAAAGTCGATAAATTTGAAGGATAAAGTCACTATTATCTTTTTGAAAAAAAATGTTAATGATCTTGACGAAATTGTTATTACTAAACAACATCCCCAACAAATACTAAAGAAAATTGTAGAAAATTCCATTAAAAAACTGACAGTTCCTGCCAGACTCAAAGTATATTCTAGGGAGTTTTTTAAGTTAAATGGGACCTATACTTATTACAATGATGGTTTGATAAACTTTCAAATTTCAGATAAAAACAAGAATTTTGATACGACTATTTTTGTTGACCAAAATCGTTCCTATGGTTTGATAGATCAAGATATTCAGGACGATTTATTAGGATACAATCTGAATGATATTATGGAAAATTACTATAATTTCAAGTATTTGAATCCAATTTTAGAATCAAGAGCAAAGAAGGAATATGATTTTATAATTAAATCAAATGCAGATAATGATGCTGTTTACACCATTTTTGTTACTCCGCTTGATGAAACAACTGGGTTGCGTGATGATTTTAAAATCATATACGATAAAAAACACAAAATGATTCTAGAAGTGAGTTCGTTTGTTTCGCCTATGACCTTTTCAAAATTAAAAGAAAATAAATCGGAGGGTGCAAAAAATGTTTTTAAATCATTATTCAAAGCTATTTATAAGGTACAGGGGGATGATTATTATTTAATTTCATCAAAAGAAGAAATTGGTTTTAATAAAATCATTAAGAAAGAATTGAAAAAATTTGAAGTTAGAAACTACATGGTAACGACTAATTTTAATACCCAAAAATTCAGTTATAAAGAAAGTGAAGTATTTAGAGATAAAGCATTGTTCAATAAGAAAAACACTATTCTTTCGGATTATTGGAACAATTCGGGGATAACAGCAACTGATGAAGAAAATCAAATTATAGTTGAATTGGATTCAGAAAATTGATTTAAGGTATTCTTTTTATTTGTAAAGAATTAGGGACTTACTAAATTTTAAAAGAAAGAGTGGTTATAAAAAAAGTCCTGAGTGTAATGACTCAGGACTTTTTTGTAAATGGTTTATTTTTTTAGAAATTGAAACCTAATCTAGCATAATAGTAGGCACCATTGAATCCCATTTGAACGGCATCCCAATATCCACCAGCTTCTGTATTTCCAGATTCATCTTGTTTTGTTGGATACACATTGAAAAGGTTATTGCTACCTAATGTTAATTTTAAATTATTTGTCATTTTATATCCAAGTGTTAAATCAGTATTTATTCTTGCTTCATAAACATTGTCTAATCCAGCATAATCAATTAACACTACTTTACTGAAATGTGTGAAAGCCAATCCCGAATCAAATTTGTTTTTTGAATAGTTAAGATTTAAACCAAATTTATTTTTTGGCGCTGAAGCCAATAAAAAGGCTTGTTCTCTTTTTCCAAAGAACGTTTCAGCATCTAAATTCCCATTATGTACTTTTTCAATTTTCATGTCATTGATGTTTCCAACAAGTGTAGCACCAAAAGTAGCATCATCAAATTTTTGCTTCCAAGCAAGAACGATATCTAAACCTAATGTTTTTGTATCGGCCGCGTTAGCAAAAAATTGTGCTTGATCTACACCTAATCCTTGGCTAGATGCGTCAAAATAGCTTGTTAATACAATTCTATCTTTCACTTTAATCATATAACCATCCACAGTAGCTGTAAAATTACCTGAAGTTGCTGTTAATCCTAAAGATGAATTTATAGCAGTTTCTTGTTTTAATTTTTGAATTCCAAAAGAGCGTGTTACAGGGCTGTCGTTT
>CALPQA020000320.1 GCA_943325595.2 Auritidibacter sp. Marseille-P8566 | reverse complement strand
TTCGAAATATTTTGGAGTATCTTGAATGTGACTCAAAGTAGAAAAATTCACAAAGTAAGTGGTGTCTCTCGCTTTATTAAAAATTCCAAATTTTGTATTTACTAGATTATTTTCGGAGACTTTTTTTCTTGTATCTGGCGTTTTATTGTAGCCATCGGCAGTAATAAAAACTTCCATTTTTTCGTTTTTATCTTCCTTTTTTTCTATCAAATTAAAAGTAGCAAAATTTCCTTTTGGACTTGCTTTTAAACTTCCCAAAACATTTTTATCATAATAATAGGCTTTAGGAAAATCTGATTTTACACTTTTTGATTTATCATCCTTCCACTTTTTCTTTGCCTCTTGATCTCTAATAAATTGAAATAATTCTTTTTGCTGTGTTTTTAAAAAAGATTCTTTATCCAAATCTTTTTCCTTTTCTTTTCCAGATTTAAAATTCGTCATTTGAACAATCGATCCTTCGTTTGTATTGAATTTAAAAAGATTTTCATTTTGTTCAAAAAACAAAGTTCCATCTTCGAAACCCAATTGCAAATTGGAAACAGGATTGCTGTGCTGGTATAGTTTTTTGATTGTTTTGCTTTTTATGGCATACGAAAACAAAACGCCATTTTCAATATAATAAGCTCGATCGGAGGTTTCACTTTTTTTAAAATCCAATTTAGAAAAGGCGGCTTCTTTTGGTGTGGCAAGTTCTGGTTTAAATATTCCTTTTTTCCAAAAATAAGTACTGGTTCCCCATTCGTTGTTTGGATTCCATTCAAAATATATTTTTTTTCCGTCTAAGGACCAAATCGCATTTGAAGGGGAAACACCAATAAAAGCATCTCCTTTCATAATATCTTCCAACTTTAAACTTTGACTTTGACTTGAACTTGCAAATAAGAGGACTGCTAAAACAAGAATGCATTTTTTCATTAGATTTATTTTTAAATTATCGAGTTATTTAGTTAAAAACACTTTTAAGCCTATTTAGCTTTACATGGTTTTAGATTTTTATGAATGTTAATATCATATAATATATATCGAGAGTATTTGTATTTAAAAACAAAAACACACCCCTAACCCCTCTCAATAGGGGAATTGAACCCCGATACCATTTTACTTTTAGTAGTTTACTACGAAAGGCAGTGAAATAATATTAAGGTTTATTAAAATGAATGAATCCACTTTGCTGCAAGTTAGGAAATTATTTTTGAATAAAAGCACTCACTATTTTTTCGTGTAAATAGGTTGTCACGCCGTCAATGTCATTGGAAGAGATTATTTCTAAATGAGATAATTTTTCTTTCAATGTCTCAACCGCATTTTCCATAATAAGTCCAATTCCTGAGGAATCAAGCATTTTTTCGTCATTAAAACCATCTCCAAAAGAGATGGTTTGTTCGAAAGTAAAGTTTTCTTTTTCCAAAATTTCCAAAATAGCGACACTTTTATCAACTGATTTATCCATAAATTCCAGGCAAAACGGAAGGCTAAAAGCGTGACTAAAATCAATAGAATTTACCGCTAGGATTCGATCTCTAAGTTCAACTAAGGTTTGATGGTTATCATGAGAGAAAAACAATTTTATGGCGCCACAATCTTCCATGGTTTTAAAATTGACAATTTCTGGAGGATAGTGCATTTTCTTTTGAAAACTGTTAAGTTTTTTGTTTTCTTTATTGGTTTGCCAGACCGCTTCTCGGAATAAAACAGTGGTAATATCCGAATCGATGTCCATATTCAAAATTGATTTTATGGCATCACTAGGAATGTCAAACGAAAAAAGAAGTTCTTTTGTTGGCGAATGAATCCTCGCCCCGTTTGAGGTTACCAAATAAACGGGAAATCCTAAAGTTTCAATAATCGGAAAGGCATCCAAATGATGGCGACCGGTGGCAATAATTATTAAATAATTTTCATCATATAATTGTTGAAAAACACTTTTGGTATAATCCAAAATTTGGTGTTTGCTATTGAGTAAGGTTCCGTCTAAATCGCTAATTATTACTTTAATTTTTTATTTTAATGCCATTTTTTTATTACCATTGATCACCTTAAATCTATTCCTTTTTGAAGTAAAAAACAACTAATATCACTAAGTAAGTCGAAAGTTTTAATGTCGTAAAGTCAAAAGTCTTGAAATAGTAAAAAAAAATTATTGAAGTGTTTCGATAATTACTTATAATTTTTGTTATCCTTATTGAATGGAAAAGTTTAAAGGAGAAAGCATTTTAGAATTTACTGATAAGTTCAAAACCGATTTAGATTGTTTAGAATATTTAGCAGAGATAAAGTGGAAAAACGGTTTTAATTGCGTTAAATGTAATCACACAAAATTTACAATTCGCAAGAAGAATTTTGCTAGAGATTGTAATGCTTGCCATCATATTGAAAGCCCAATAGTTGATACTATTTTTCATAGAGTTCGATTTGGTTTGATAAAAGCATTTATAATTGTTTTTGAGATGAGTGCAACCACGAAAGGTTTTTCTACAAGACAAATGGCAAAACGATTAAAAATCAGTAGAACTACAGCAACTAATTTTATTAAAAAAATTAGAATTAGTATGTCAAGTAGTGCTTCACAGCCTATGATTGGTCAGGTTTTTGTCGATGAATTTGTTTTTGGTGGCAAAGAAGATCTCAAGCAAGGAAGGAGTTATGATTCAAAAAAAAAGAAGTTGATAATCGCCGTTGAAACAAATGATACTGGCGGAATTAAAAGAGTATATTTTGACCAACTTGAAGATTATTCGTGCAAAGAAATACGTAAAATATTTGACAAACATATTTCTAAATCTGCATCTATAAAAACAGACAAATGGACAGGCTATAATCCTTTGAAAAAAGAGTTTGATTTGATTCGAATCAAAAGTGATAAAGGAAACTCATCAAAAGAGTTACTTACAATAATACATCAAGTAAAATCTTGGCTGAGAAGTACCTTTTCGTGGGTTCATAAAGAACATATTCAGAAGTATTTAGATGAGTTTAGTTATAGAATCAATAGGTCAATTCACAAGGAAAACATTTTTGACCTACTTATTAATAGAATGATGAATACTCAAAAGGTTTTATATCAAGATATTATAATAAGTAAATAAATGAACACCTCAAAAAAATAATTATTGATTTAGAATCAATTTTTACTTATTAAAGAGCAACCTAAACGGTTGTTTTTTTTATTAAAAAGTGGTCTAATTCGACCACTTTAAAACATTGTGGGGAAGATGTGGGGAATTAAATTTAATAAAAAACCCATTAACCTATATTTTATAAGGATTAATGGGTTTTTATACGTGACCACGGCGGGATTTGAACCCGCACGCCCTTGCGAGCACCAGCCCCTCAAGCTGGCAAGTCTACCGTTTCTCCACGTGGCCGAAAATAAAAAAAGTCAAGCATTATGCTCAACTTTTTTTGTGACCCGACTGGGGCTCGAACCCAGGACCCCATCATTAAAAGTGATGTGC
>CALPQA020000319.1 GCA_943325595.2 Auritidibacter sp. Marseille-P8566 | reverse complement strand
CTAATTTCTAAAGCAAGAGTATGGTTTTAGATACTATAATTACGAGTTTTTATATCTTAAAAATAGGTGTTTCTGTTAGACGTAGCTTGATGGTTGAATAGTAATTTATTTATTTACATATAATATTATAAAAAGTGAATGCATTTGAAGGAAGTGTTTTTTTTAAAGAAATGATTTTATTTGCATAATTTTTTGCTAAAAGGAGGTAGGATTTCTAAATTATTATTATTTTTACTTTGTAATTATAAAATGAATAACAATTAATTTAAATATTTTAAAATGAAAAATTTAGTAGCAGTTATGGCCTTAGCGCTTTTGTCGTTTTCAATGAATGTAAATGCACAAGAAAAAAAACCAAAAGAGAAAGCTAAAAAAGAATGTTCAACAAAAGAAATGAAATCTTGTGATAAAGAAAAGAAAGCAGGATGTTGTGCAAAAATGGCAGACAAAAAATAAAAATTAGAATTTAATTTTTAAACTAAAAAAGCGCTTAAGTAATTAGGCGCTTTTTTGGTTTAAATTATTTTCTTTGAACATCATGAATTGCAGTTGATACTATCAAAATACAAATAATAGTATTTAGTTTGTTTACATTTTCTAGAAATAGTTTATGCATTGTTTAAATTACATCTATTCCATTTCAACTAATACTATCTTACCTATTTGAAAAAAAAAATTGCTTAAATAAGTGTTTATATTCTATAATTAGTAAATAACACCCTCTATCATATAAGAAATTTCTTTTTTTTTGATCTTTTTAATAATAAATTAATAACGTATTCTGTTTTTTATTTTTTCAAAGCTTTTTCTACTTCTGCGGATAAAAATTTATATTCAGCTACTATTTTTTCTGATGTTTCACTTACACGATCTCCTCTGAGTGATTGATGAATGAATTGCGTTGACAGTCCATATTTGTCTTTTAATCGGTTTATCACTACGGTGACATATTTGTTATACTTTTTTTTTTGATTATCTTTGTTCATTGTTTTGTTTGTTTCAAATCTTAAAGCAAAAGTAAATAAACTTATTGTTTATTTATAAAACAATTCTTATTTTTTTTAAATTATTAGTGTATTTTTTTATAATGGAGAAATTTCAAAGAATAAATAATATCAAAAAGCATTACGCTTTCGAAAGAGATACTGATTTCGCAAATTTTTTAGGGATTTCACCTCAAGTGCTTTATAACTGGAAAGCTAGAAATACTTTTGATACAGAACTGGTATATTCTAAGTGTTTTGATATCAATCCAGAGTGGTTGTTGACGGGCAATGGAAATATGATTAAGAATTCTTTTGGTGGAAAACAAAGAGGATTAAAGGGTAAAGGAAATTCTCCAATTTCGTCCACTTACTCAGAAGGTTTTGTTTCTATTGATCATAAAATAATGGAATTCGATAACGAACAGTATGTGATACCTACTTTTAATGACGCGGATGTTTTAGTTCAAGTAAAAGGAGATTTAATGTATCCTAAGTATAATAATGGGGATATCGTAGCTTGTAAGTCTTTATTGCTTGACGATTTGTTTTTTCAGTGGGATAAAGTTTATGTTTTAGAAACGGCTCAGGGATCTTTAGTTAAAAGAATTAAAAAGGGTAAGGATTCAGATCATATTCTTTTAGTGAATGAAAATGAAAGTTTTGAAGCATTTGAGCTTAGCGTTTCTAAAATATTTGCTGTAGCTTTAGTAATAGGAGTTATAAGATTAGTATAAGTAAAATAAATCATCAGTGACTCAAATTAATTGTTGTTATGTGAGTACTGAATTTATATAAACACACAAAGGGGTTAATTCATTATTTAATAAAAAAAGAGAGGATGTTATTTTTAACATCCTCTCTTTTTACATTTCAAATGACAATGTCATTGTTATATTATTATTGTTTGTATTGATATTTGCTTTATCGGTCATCCCTACATTGAAAAATTGTTTTTGAGAATCATATTCAGAATGGGAGTAGGTTAAGTCTAATTTTGTTCCTCCGAAATTATATCCAAAACCTGAAGAAAAACCTGTTAAATTCCCAATGGTAGTTCCGTTTTTATAAGGGCTTTGTTCTGCTCTGTATCCAGCTCTAAGGCTTAATTCATGGATTCTGTATTCGCCTCCAATTCTTAACTCACTTGACATTCCCAACAAATTACTAATGTCTCTATTGGCATTTCTGAAATCATTTCTAGGGTTAAACTGTGTGCTTGCATAATCTTTCAAAGAATAATCTATACTAAGCAAGCCTTTTTTGCCATAGACGTAGGCAAAGCTACCCGTCCATTTGCCAGGTGTTTGTAATTGATAAGGATTGTAAATATTAATTATTCTAGGATTCACATAATCTGTTGGTAATTCACCCAAAGCATCAGCACTGACAACTGCCAATCCTTGAGTTAACTCATCATTTATTTCATACCAAGTAGGTGATTCGTAAGCCAAACCCAATCGAACTTCTTTTGAAACTTTAGCAATTGCTCCTAGCTGAATTGACACCCCATTTCCACGCGTTCTCAGTTCGTTTTCAAATCGGAACCGTTGCACTCCCGAAAGTAGATTGTTTGAATTTTCTTCATAGAAACTTGAAGTTTGCGTATAATCAATAAAATGAGTGTTAACGTTAACTCCGAAGAAAAAACTATCTTTATATTGCCCGGAAGCATTAAAGCTAAGTTTTCCATTATATCCATTTGACTCGATATAGTTCTCTTGGTAATAATTTCCTCCTGAAGGTACTAATGAAACATAGTTTCTGTTTGAACTTTCGTTATAATCAGTTGCTGGTTCTATAATGTACCCTTGGTATCCCAAAAATGCTTGTTGTGCACCAAATCCATAAGTTGAGCCTAAATAATCGTATAAATCGGTTGTATTTTCTCCAGTTTGCAGTTGCAAATTTGTCAATGATTCTCCACCGTTTAAGTTTGCATAATATCTGAAATATTCTCCGGCGGAACGCGAAGTATTTGTTCCAGCAGAAAAAATAGAATTGTTAAAATTATTTGTATTTTCATAGTTCAAAGCAAAGCCAAATTTTTTCCAATCACTCGATTTATCGTCGTTCTTAATTACATAAACGCCTCCAAATTGGTTCAAATCAATAGAAGAATTATTTTCATTGGTTGAAGTTCCAAAATAACTTGAATTATTTTTAATTCCAAAACTATTCAAAGATAAAGCGATTTGGTTGTTTGAGAAAATTACAGACCCTGCAGGATTAACATTCAAGGATGATAAGTCTCCACCAAGTGCTCCAAATGCGCCACTCATGGCTCTAAAACGAGCGGTTCCGTTTAAATTATCTTGTGAGAATCGCAGTGCATCATTAATATCTTGCGATTGTAGTGTTGCAGTTGCTAATACTATAATGTTTAACGTTAAATATTTTTTAATTATTTTAATAATTAAAGTTTGCAAAATTTCAAATGGTTAACCTAGTTAATTTATCTTCTTCCGCCGGAACTACT
>CALPQA020000318.1 GCA_943325595.2 Auritidibacter sp. Marseille-P8566 | reverse complement strand
TCTGAAGTTCCAGTTACTTTGAAATCCATATCTCCTAAATGATCTTCATCACCTAAAATATCAGATAAAACTGCAAAACGATCTCCGTCAGTAATTAATCCCATCGCTATTCCAGAAACTGGACGAATCATTTGAATACCAGCATCCATTAATGACAATGTACCAGCACAAACTGTAGCCATTGAAGACGAACCATTAGATTCTAATACTTCAGAAACCACACGAATAGTATAAGGACAATCAGCAGGAATCATGTTTTTCAAGGCTCTTTGCGCCAAGTTTCCGTGACCAACTTCTCTTCTTGAAGTTCCTCTCAATGGACGCGCTTCTCCTGTAGAAAATGGTGGGAAATTATAGTGCAAGTAGAATTTTTCTTCTCCTTGTTCTGATGGGGAATCAATTTGGTTAGCTTCTCTAGAAGTTCCTAAAGTTGCTGTAGCCAATGCTTGAGTTTCTCCACGTGTAAACAATGCCGATCCGTGAACTGACGGTAAGTAGTCTATTTCACACCAAATTGGTCTGATTTCTGTAGTTTTTCTTCCATCAAGACGGGTACCTAAATCTAGGGTTACGTTACGAACCGCTTCTTTATTAGTTTTATAGAAGTATTTAGAAACTAAATCTCCGTTTTCTGCCAATTCTTCTTCTGTAAATAAGGCTTTTACTTCTTCTTTTACAGCATCAAAAGCCGCAGAACGTTCATGTTTAGCTGAACCTTTGCTGGCAATTGCATAGATTTTATCGTAAGCTGCTGCTTTTACTTTTGCGTAAATTGCATCATCAGATTTTTCTTTTTCGTAGGTACGAACTTCTTTCTTCCCAAAAGCATTTGCCAATCTTTCTTGTGCTGCAATTTGGTTTTTGATGTGTCCGTGAGCAAATTTAATTGCTTCTACCATTTCTGCTTCTGAAATTTCTTTCATTTCACCTTCTACCATTGCGATAGAATCTGTTGAAGCTCCAATCATCATATCAATATCAGATAATTCTAATTGTGCACGAGATGGATTAATGATGAATTTACCATCAATTCTTCCTACTCTAGCTTCAGAAATTAAAGTTTCGAAAGGAATGTCAGACAATGCAAGAGCTGCCGAAGCTGCTAATCCTGCTAATGCATCTGGCATAACTTCATCATCATGAGACATTAACTGAATCATAACTTGAACTTCTGCGTGGTAATCATTTGGGAAAAGTGGACGTAAAACACGGTCAACTAATCTCATTGTTAACACTTCGTTGTCACTTGGACGCGCTTCTCTTTTGAAGAAACCTCCAGGAAAACGCCCTGCTGCTGCAAATTTTTCGCGATAATCTACCGTAAGTGGTAAGAAATCGATACCTGGACTTGCTTTTCTTGACGATACAACTGTTCCTAAAATAACAGTTTTGCCAATTCTAACTACTACAGATCCATCAGCTTGTTTCGCTAAACGACCTGTCTCGATTGTGATGTTTCTTCCATCACCTAAATCGATACTTTCTACAAATAATTGTGGAATCATAAATTTCCTTTTTTAATTTTACATTGGTTTTCCTGCCTGTCGACAGAATTGTTGTGTTGTTTGTTCCGCCGAGGCGGATTGCGTAGTTAATGCTTAAATCCAATGAAAAACCAAACTTTTTTTATTCTCTATTTGCCCAAAGGGCTAAAAACAAAAAGAGGCGCGTGGGCACCTCTTTTTTATTGATTATTTTCTAATATTCAATACTTTGATAATCTCACGATATCTGTTGATTTCAGTTTTCTTCAAGTAATCAAGTAAACTTCTTCTTTTACCTACTAATAATACTAATGAACGCTCAGTATTGTAGTCGTGACGATTTTTTTTCAAATGCTCAGTCAAGTGGCTAATTCTGAAAGTGAACAAAGCAATTTGTGCTTCAGCTTTTCCAGTGTTCGTTTTTTCTCCGTGTTTAGCGAAGATTTCTTCTTTAATCTCTTTAGTTAAATACATTCCAATATTTGTTTAATGATTTTTATGTATGTCTTACATCTTTTATAAGACCGTGCAAAAGTACTATTTATTTTTTAAAATGCAAGATTATTATAATTATTCTAGCCATAAATCTCTGAAAGCTTTATTTTTATCGTAATCATTGGCTTGTTTCTCGATGTTAAAAAAACGATGCGTTCTAGGGTCGTTTCCAACACCAGCCAAATACGCCCAATTTCCCCAGTTGCTACACACATCATAATCGATTAGCACTTCTTCAAAATAGGCTGCACCAAAACGCCAATCCATATTGAGTTCATTGCAAAAATAACTGGCTACATTTTGGCGTCCTCGGTTGCTCATAAACCCCGTTTTTTGGAGTTCTATCATATTAGCATTGATAAAATCTGATTGGGTGGCACCATTAATCCATTGCGAAAGGAGTTTTTCATTCAGCGCTTTCGAGTTTTTATTTTCGGTTTTAATTCCAGAATACAAGAAAAATTTTGTTTGGTATTTTTTAAACATAAATCGGAAAAAATCCCGCCATAGTAATTCGAATATCAACCAATAGGTCGATTCATTTGCTCGATGTTCATTTTCATATTTTCGGATTTCTTTATAAATATATCTCGGTGATATACTGCCAAGTGCCAGCCAAGCCGAAAATTTTGACGAATAATTTGCGCCAATCATTCCATTTCGGGTTTCCTTATATACTGACAAGCTTTTTGTTTCAAAAAAATAATGTTCTAACCTTTTGATTGCCTCTGTTTCTCCACCCTTAAATTGTATTGCAGCCCGAGAATCTATCGCCGTAAATTCCAAATTTAGTTCTTTTAAAGTTGGCAATATCAGTTTTGGAATTTCAGGAGAATTGATTCTTGTTGGTTTCGGCAAAGCCTCTTTTATTCTGGCTTCTTTTTCTGTCTTTTTTCGGAATACGGTAAAAACATCTGGAATGTCTTTAATTGAAAAGGGTAAATCCTCGGCGCAATACAAAGTGCTGGTGCTGAAAGTTTCTATTTCACACCCTAATTTAAAAAGCGCTTTTTGAACAAATTGCTCCGTTTGCTTTTCTTCATAAGCGACCTCGCGTTTTGCAAAGACTTTTTTGGATTTGTATAAATTTACGATTTTAGCCAGTTCTTCTTCTGGTTTGCCTTTCAAAATTAGCAAGCCTGAACCTAATTCGCGCAAATTTTTATCCAAATCAATTAAAGATTCTAGTAAGAATTGAGCTCTGAAACTCCCCGTTTTTTTGAATCCATAAGGTGTTGTTTCAAAATGGGATTCGTCAAAACAATAAACGGGAATGATTTGATCGCTTTCCGCAATTGCTCTACAAAGCACTTCGTTATCGGTTACTCTTAAATCGGTTTTAAACCAAACTATTGCAGTTTTCATAAATCATTTATATTTTTCAAATAAAAGTCAGCTTGTTCTAACAAAGCTGTTTTTGCATCAGGATTCATTTTGTGCCAGACATTATACATCATTCCGATTCTAGGGTTTTTGCCCAATTTCTCTTCGTTTTTATCATAAAAAT
>CALPQA020000317.1 GCA_943325595.2 Auritidibacter sp. Marseille-P8566 | reverse complement strand
CTAATTCATGAAGTACAATCAACAATGACAAACTCAATAAAAACTGACCTAATTTGATAACTATTTCCATTTTCTAATTTTCGTATTTTTTATAACCAACAAAAGTAAGGTTTTCTATTTTATGTTTTCAATATTATTATACGGTTGTTTTTTAAATGTTTGTTAATTATTTAAATTCCGATAAAATGGTATTATTTTTACAACTCAATTAAATTCAAAAATGAGAAAAATTAAAACAGCTTTGCTTTCTTACGGAATGTCTGGAAAGGTATTTCACGCTCCTTTTCTAGAATTACATCCTGGCTTTGAATTGATTGGCGCTTGGGAAAGAAGCACTAAATTAATTCAAATAGACTATCCAAATGTAAAGAGTTATCCAACACTTGAAGCACTTTTAGAAGATGATGTTGAACTAATAATTGTGAATACGCCAACAGCAACTCATTATGAATTTGCCAAAAAAGCGTTGTTAGCTAGAAAACATATTATTGTAGAAAAAGCATTTACCACCACAGTAGCTGAAGCCGAAGAATTGAAACAACTAGCTGAATCTAAAAAATTAAAACTATCGGTTTTCCAAAATCGTCGTTGGGATAGCGATTTTAAAACTGTAAAAAGCATTCTGTCAGAAGGGATTTTAGGCGATATTGTAGAAGCTGAATTTCATTTTGACAGATATAATCCTGTTTTGAGTCCAAAATTACACAAGGAAACAGTCAATTCTGGTTCTGGGATTTTGAAGGATTTAGGACCGCATTTAATAGATCAAGCCCTTCATTTATTTGGAATGCCAAATAGTGTTTTTGCAGATATTAGAATCACAAGAAACAACTCATTAGTTGACGATTACATAGATATTTTACTGTTTTATACCGATTTTAGAGTGCGATTAAAAGCTGGTTTTTTTGTTAGAGAGCCAAATCCTGCTTATGTAATTCACGGCAAAAAAGGTTCTTTCTTGAAACAACGAGGTGATTTGCAAGAAGATGCATTGAAATTGGGAGAAAAACCAAATCTAACAACTTGGAAATCAGAAAATGAAGGTAACGAAGGAATTCTCCACACTGAAATAAATGGCACTGTGATTTACAAAAAAGTCCCAACGCTTCTTGGAAATTATTACGACTATTTTGAAGGGGTTTACCAATCCATTTCAGCTAATTCTATAGAACCTGTAACGGCTCAAGACGGAATTAACGTAATGAGAATTATCGAAGCGGCATTTGAAAGCAATACTCTTAAAAAGATTATTCTTTTATAAACTTAAATTGTTTTGTCCCTAGATTTGTTTTCACGCTTAAAAAATGAATTCCTGAAGCAAATGAAGAAATATTCCAATTTTTTGCTGATTTAGTTTCCATTATTTTTTGCCCTAAAACCGAATAAAAAATGGCGCTTTCAATTTCAATTCCTTCTGGAAAATCAATAGAAATTGCATTTGAAGCTGGATTTGGATAAATTTGGATAGATTGATCAAAGTTGAAATCGGAAATATCCAATGTTGCTGTACTTGATTTAGAAATAATATCTTTTTTAGGGTCAAATTGAACTCCAGTTACTGTAAATGGTACAGAAACTGTAAATTGTTCCCCGTTGACTGTATTATTTACTACTACATCTTGAGAAACGCCGCCAGCACCATTTAAACGAATCGGTACAGGCATTTCAAAAAAGGAAACTGATGTGTCAGTTGTTGTTTGATTTACAGTAATTTTTGCTTGACCAGCAGCAATGTTTTGAACCGTTATGGTGTACTTTGGATACCCTTGATTGTAAATCCAATCATTAAAAAATTCAGTCAAACTACTTCCATAAACCGCTTCTAAATGAGTTTTTAAATCTGAAGTTATCGCATATTTATAAGCAAAATTCACATCTGCTAAATAATTTTTTATTCCTTGATAAAATAGTGCATCGCCTAATTTAAAACGAAGCATGTTCAAAACCATCGCGCCTTTATCGTAAGACAGTCTTGGGTCAAAGACTCTAAATACATCCAATGCCTGCATATCCGTTAAATAAACTGCCCCATTTGGTGACGAAGTAATATTATTAATCATGTTTGTTTTATCCACAATAAATGCTGCTTGACCGTCAAAATGTTCAATCACCAAAGAGGCGAGATAGGTTGCAAATCCTTCATTCAACCAAATGTCTTTCCAAGTACCGCAAGTAATTTTGTCTCCAAACCATTGGTGCGCCATCTCGTGAGCAATTAGGCCTCTACTAAAATTTTGCATAAATGAAACCGTCGTGTGTTCCATTCCGCCGCTCCAGCCAAATTGAGCATGCCCGTATTTTTCATTAGAATACGGATACGTTTCAAAAAGTGTACTGAAATAATCTAATATTAATGGTGTTTGTGCTAGTTGGTTTCGTACCGCCAAGGAATTTGTTTCTGGATAAATGTAATTTACAATTGGGTAAGTAACTGTTGGTGTTGCTGAATTTGGCAATTGCGTATAAACATCGTAATTAGTTACTGCCATACAAATCAAGTAAGCAGGAATTGGATAACTATGATGAAAATGAGTTGTTTTTTGAGTACCATTAATGATTGGTGCTTCAGGCTCAACACCATTTGAAACACTAATATATTGTGACGGAGCAGTTATATAAACATCAATACTATCAATTTTATCATTCAAATCTTGTTTGCAAGGCCACCAATCTCTTGCGCCATAAGGTTCAGAAAGAGTCCACAAAACGGGTGTTCCATTGTGCGTTTGAGATGCAAAAGATGCAAAGCCATTTACTGGAGGCACTCCAGAATAATTAATTTTTACGGTTGCTGAAGTTCCAATTAGTTGTAGACTTGGCAATGTAATTATCAATTCATTGTTGACACTTTCGGAAAATACTAACGGCACCCCATTTTTTGTGACTGATGTTACTGTCATTTGGTTAGCCATATCAAACGTAACTGACGACATGTTTTCAAGTGCAGTATAAGTTGTGGTTACTTGGCCTGTTATAAAATATAACGCTGGATCTACTGTAAATTCTAGTTTATGATACGTAACATCATAATTCAAAGTGTTCGGATTTATAGCTAGATTCATTAATCGTGTAGCTGCATGTTTTTCGGAGTTTGCAATATTATATTTTTCAGTAATTGAATTTTGTGCAATTGCAATTGACGTTGTTAAAAACAGCACTAAAAGGCTAGTAATTTTTATCATTGTTTTAAAATTTGAGCTAATTTAAATAATAATTACATAAATGATGTAAATTTATAACTAATTAACAATTTATCACACAAAATTTACATTATCGCAACTTTTACTATTTGCTTTATTTATAACAAACAAATCATTAAATTTGCGACTTAATCCTGAAATAAATTTGGGATTTATAAAAATTAAGATATGTTACAAATAGCATTTATTAGAGAAAATCAGGAAAAAGTAATCAAAGCATTGGCCAAGAGAAATATGGACGCCAAAGTTACAGTTGATGAAGTTGTCCAATTAGATGAAAAACGAAGAGCTACGCAAGTAGAATTAGACAACAT
>CALPQA020000316.1 GCA_943325595.2 Auritidibacter sp. Marseille-P8566 | reverse complement strand
TACCGAATTTATTTTGTAGCATTAATTATCTTTTTGCTTGCAATGGCTATTGTATTTAGACTTACTAAAATTCAGTGGTCTGAAGGAAATTATTATAGGAAATTAGCCAAAGAAAAGTCAATAAAAATATTCGAGGTGACTGCTGATAAAGGAAGCATTTATTCCTCTGATGGAAGTTTGTTGGCAACATCAATACCAGAGTACACAATTGCATTTAATGCTACTATTCCGAGTGACAAGAACTTTAATGAGAAAGTGGATTCTTTATCTACATCGCTATCAAAAATATTTGGAAAACCAAAGTCGCATTATTATTCATTACTAACAAGAGCAAAGCTTTTAAGAAGAAAATATGTTGTTATTCAAAACGAAGTAAATTATAATGATTACAAGCAAACTAAAAAGATGCCTTTGTTTAATTTGGGTAGCTATAAAAGTGGATTAATTTCAGACGCCTATACTATACGAGCGTATCCACTTGGAAATATAGCTCAACGAACAATCGGTTATACTAGTTTGGATTCGAAAGGAAATAAAAAATCTGTAGGGATAGAAGGTTCTTTTGATATGTACCTTAATGGAAAAGATGGAAAGATTCTAAAACAAAAAATCGCAAAGGGTCGGTACAAACCAATTCGAGATGAAAATGATATAGAACCTAAAGAAGGATATGATGTCATTTCTACTATAGATGTGTACATCCAAGACATAGCGCATCATGCTTTATTAGAATCGCTGCAAAAGTTTGATGCAGAACATGGTTGTGTGGTGGTAATGGAAACGAAAACTGGTTATATCAAAGCTATTGCAAATTTGGGTAAAGGGACTGATAGCAAATATTACGAACTACTTAATTATGCTATTAGAGAAAAAGGAGAACCTGGATCTACTTTTAAATTGGTTGATATGATTGCTTTGTTGGAAGATAAAAAAGTAGATACTTCTAAGGTTTATGACCGTAAAGGTGGTTTAATAAGCTACTACGGAAGAGATGTCGTTGATTCACATCGAGATGGGATTCAAAAAGTTAGCCTAGCGCAAGGTTTTGAAATGTCTTCTAATACGGTTATGGTTCAGTCAGTTTATGACAACTATAAAAATAATCCAAAGCAATTTGTTGACCGAATCAATGCAATGGGATTGAACAAACCATTGGGATTGTCATTAAAAGGCGAAGGAATGCCAACTATTCCTCAACCCAATACTAAAAAATGGAATGGACTATCGTTACCTTGGATGGCTTTTGGATATGGTGTGGAAGTTACCCCATTGCAAACCCTGACTTTATATAATGCCATTGCTAATAATGGTGAAATGGTTAAGCCGCAATTTGTGTCTGAAATTAAAGAACAGAATAAAACCATAAAAAAGTTTGATAAGCAAGTAATTAATCCCAAAATATGTTCGGACGAAACCATTAAAAAATTAAAAGCAATACTGAAAAATGTTGTCAAAATAGGAACGGCAAAAAGCATCTATTCATCAGAATTTTCTATGGCTGGCAAGACAGGAACTGCACAGGGGAATTATGGAGTAAATGGTGGTGCAGACAAACATTACATATCCTCTTTTGTTGGGTTCTTCCCTGTCGATAAACCTAAATATACTTGTATTGTTGTGGTTCATAAACCGAGTACCGTAAATGGAAATTACTATGGTGCTGATGTTGCTGGTCCTGTTTTTAAAAGAATTGCCCAAAAGATATTTACAGATTCTCCTTCAACTTTTGAAATTAAGGATTTGAATAAAAAAAATACTAAGCAAGAAAGTCAATTTAATGACTATTATTTAAAAACTCAAAACGAAAAAAACAGAATTCCCAACGTAAAAGGAATGCCAGGAATGGATGCTGTTGCTTTATTAGAAAATATGGGTTTAAAAGTTAAATTGAAAAAGAGTGGAATAGGAAAAGTTAAAAGTCAATCTCTTTTAGTTGGACAGCCTATCGTTAGGAATTCCATTATAGAATTAGAGTTGAATTGAATTTAGTTTGATGTGTATTTCATCTTATATTTCATTTTTTATCCAACTCTTTCCAAAACCATTCTTCATCAATTCCATTTTTTCCAAGTTCCGTCTTTAATAATTTCAATTCCTTTTCTACATTTTTCGAGAGTTTCTTCTCCTTTTGTATAACTTCCAAGTAGTCCCCGTAGGTTAAGTATGGTTTCAATTCTTTCGGACAGTTCATCTCGTCCTTGTATGTCTTTGTTGTTAATTCTTTCAGTAATTTGTTCGAATCTCCCTTCAAATTCGCTTCGTAATCCATTCTCAAATTCTGTTCTTGATTTTCTAATTCCTTTAATTTTTGATCCAAGCTCTTCTGTTTCTCGTTCAAAGTTTTTCTGTTCTGATTCTTCAAGTTTATCAAATTCTTTTCCAAGAGCGTCTTCTTTTCCTCCAAAATCATTTTCAAAGGTTGAACATTCTTCAATTTCTCTGAGAATTGATGCTTCATCAATTCTAATGCCTTCGAGTTCTGAGTCGATATCTGCCTCTTCTTCAACAAGGCATCTTTCAATTCTTTCGAATTCTCTTCTAATGTCCTCTTCAGATTTTCCAATTCCGTATCTAAACTCAATTTCCCTGTCAATATCCCTTCTCTTCTCAATAATTGAGAATCTCTTGCTATAATATCTGCCTTCCAGATCAGAACGGTATTTTTGAAATTTATTGCTTCTTTTGTCAAGCTCTCCTCTTCGCTCTCCAAGTTCTGAATGTATATCACGTTCAATCCCTGCTTGTATTTCGTCCAGTCTTGATTGATGTTCTTTTGTAGCAACCTTAATTCTTGATATCTCTGATTCAAATTGGAATTCAATTCGCTTGTAAGATTCAGTTTCCAAGCTTCTTTTAATTGTCCGTATAAGATTATTAATTTGCGCTGTTCGGCAGATGACAGATTCTTCAAAAAACTTTCTTTGGAGTTCATCAATTGGAGAAATGTCCTCTCTAACTCCTTTGGAAACGTGTAAGTACTCAGTGCATTCTTCGATATCATTATAAACCCATTTAGTGTTATTAGTAATTTGTAAACTCTTTGCAATATTTTCTTCTGAATCTTTTGGGATAATAATTTGAATCGTATTTATTCCAAGTCGTTTTAGTTTTACTATTTTCTCAATATCTAATTTATGAGTTACTACAATTTCAATTAACAAAATAGGCTCATTGTGAATATTAAAAAAAGTAATGTCGGGTCTGATAAATAAATTTTTATTACCTAACAGCGGATTTTTTCCGTGTAAAACCTCACCATTATCATCCTCATAAAAGGTAAGTTCTGCTTTAACGTAACTTGCTTCAATAAATTCAGATTCCCTTAGCAAAACCTTTTTCTTACCATCAAGAGCATATTTATAAAGATTTGGCACTTTTATTCGTTTGGATTCTTGAATAATGGCGATTGCTAATTTGTGACGATACTCTTGGTTACTGAAAGTACATTTACGTTCAGTAGATACGTCTTTAGCTACGTGCCTAAAATAGGGTTTATAACCAATAATCATTCTATGTAT
>CALPQA020000315.1 GCA_943325595.2 Auritidibacter sp. Marseille-P8566 | reverse complement strand
CTTGCCAAAACACCTATGAAATTCTTGAAATCAATGATAATTATATGTATTTGAGAGCTCAAGGTTGGGAAACAGGAAATGCTTGGTATTTAAAATTAAAACCAGCACCGTAATCCTTATAAATAAATTAAAACTCAGAACTAATTAAATTAGTTCTGAGTTTTAATTTATTTATAAGAATTACGGTGCTGGTTTTAATTTTAAATACCAAGCATTTCCTGTTTCCCAACCTTGCGCTCTCAAATACATATAATTATCATTGATTTCAAGAATTTCATAGGTGTTTTGGCAAGAACCATATCCCACAAAGCCATCTATTCCAGCAACAACAAATTTAATTTGAGTAGATGCAGAAGCAACTATTCCAGATACTGAAGGCCCAAAAGACACCGCTTTTGTACTTCCTCCAAAAGAATAGCATCCTTCACCACCAGAAGAGGGAATTCCCGGAATTGCTGTTAACGATCCTGTTTTTGTAAATACACCATCAGGAGAGGTAACTTGAAGGGTGTAAGTTCCATTTGCTAATTTTGTAAATTTATATATTGAAGTATAAAAGCAATTACAACAAGCTACTTTTTCATCAATTCCTGCAGCCCACCAATCAGGACCAGAACTTCCACTCCAAGGCCCAACTCCTAAATGTCCTGCAACACTTTTATCTACAACCCAAGATTTATTAGCATTATTCGTTAAACTTGTAATTATTGATGTAGGAACTGAAAAATCACTTCTTACTGTAATGTCTTTAGTAAGATTAGTTGAAGTTCCGCCTTTACCATAAGCAATTACAGTGATTCTATAAACAAATTCTCCTGTTTCGGTGAATTTTTTTGTAGTTACTTTTCCCCCAATTATTGGCGCAAGGTCAGATTCAACAGCATTATTAGAAACATTAAAATAACTAATTTTAAAAGCAAGTGTATTATCTCCAGATAAAGTAATGTTAACTTTTCCTGAGCCATCTCCATTTGGATTAGCAACATTTTGGCCAACAATCTCTGTTCCTATAATGATGTTTGAAGGAGCAGTTAAGTCTCCTAAATTATAATCTTCTTTTGAACAACTACTTATTAGCAAAGCAAAGAAGATCCCTATTATATATTTTAAATTTGTTTTCATAATTATATTTAATTAGTTAATCTTATATTATCAACATAAAACAATTCTCCAGTTCCAGATGCTGAATCATTGAATCTAAGTACAAGTTGTTTAAATTTAGATGTAGATGGAATCGCAGAAATTGTACTGAAATCAAAAACCAACTCTTCCCAAGCATTCGCTGTGGTAAAGGCAATTTTCAATACGCCAACTCCATTTCCTGGCGCACCACTTCCTGCAACACCAGCTTCTAATTCAATGTTCAATTTTTTTCCAATATTTGCAGCATCTGTATTATAAACCCATACTTTAATTTTATTTCCTAAAGCAAAATCAATTGGTGAATCCAAAGGACTATAGGTTCCGCTCCAAGTATTTGCTCCAACTGTTTTTACATATTTTCCAACTGTTGCGCTTGCGTTTATTCCTGTTGGAAATGGATTTGCAATTTTGTCGAAAGTTACGTTTCCGAAAGTTCCAAAAAAGTAATTTACATTTGGGTTTTCGAAAGTCATCGGCAAACCAAAAGGATCATAAATTGAAATTGGAATAATTACTTCCGTTTTAGCAACTCCTCCACTATTAGCAACCACTCTTAAATTATAACTTCCTGCAGCAGAATAGGTATGGATAGGTAAATTTGAAACACTCACCCCTGTATAATCAGGATTTGCATTGTTGTCTAATGCATTTGGAGTAATATAATTTATTGCTAAAGGGGTTCCAACTTCATTTGCAACATCACCATAGTAAACTGTATATGCAGCAGTAGCATATAAAGCAGTTACCTTGTTAATCGTTAAATTATATCCTGCAATGCTTTTGTTAACTGTTATGTTTTGCGGAGCTCTGTAAGTAACTGTTAAAGAATGAGTTGAAGTTGTTTCATGCCCTGCAATATCAGTTGCTAAAATTGTAACAGTGTATGTTCCTTCTGGATACGAATGTGTAGTACTTTCTCCAGGGGCAACATTTACAGCTGCTCCAGTTCCATGTCCATAACTAACACTAAAAGAAGTTACTCCTTCACCTGTGGGTGTAATTTTCACATTTCCAGAATTGTTAGTGCTAATATCGAAAATTTTATCAACGTTACTAGATAAAGCAGTACTTAAAAAAGAAGTGTCTTTATCAATACCATCTTCTTTTGAACAGCTAATTGTTACAGCTATTAGAATTAAAAAGCTGAAAATTAATTTTATATTTTTCATTTTATTTATTTTAAAATTAATAATTTGGATTTTGAATAATAGCCGTATTTTCTAATTCTTTATAAGGAATTGGAAAAATTTCGTTTTTTCCCGCTACAAAACCTCTACTTGCTAATTTTGTTGCTGCATCACCCCATCTAACTAAATCGAAAAAACGATGCCCTTCTCCTACTAATTCTAATCTTCGTTCTGCTTTTATTGAAGTCAATGAAACTGCAACAGAAGAAAGTCCAACTCTTGCTCTAACAGCATCTAATAATGCTTGGGCTCTTGTTCCAGTTCCGCCTAATGCTTCTGCTTCCATCAAATAAGTATCTGCAAGACGAATTACATAAGTGTCTTGTTTATAATTCAAAACAGCATCCCCCGTTCCAGTTGAAATATCAGCTGTTCTTGGAATAAATTTGTTAAGGAAATATCCAGTATCTTGGTTACCAGCAATATAATCGGCTTGTCCAGCTAATTTAAGTGCTTTCATATCCAGAACTGTAGCTCCAAATCTTGGGTCTAATTTGATTAAATCATATAAATTTTGTGTAATTGGATTAAAACTCCAACCTGACGGAAGGTCTGGTGCTATAGTTACTGTTGATCTTGTATATCCACGAGGGCCACACATTACATTTACAGAATTTCCTTCATCTCCTCCAGAACCCCAATTTCCCCAATAAGAACCTCCTAAATTACTATGAGCAACTTCAATAATTGATTCTGTATTGAATTTATTACTAACCGTCCATAAATCAATATAATTAGAAAGTAGGTGGTATCCATATTGACTTGTTCCTCCTGGAGTACCATTTACTTCTGCAAATTGAGCAGCAGCCAACGTATTTTTATTTTCATATAAATACACTTTTCCAAGTAATGCTTGAGCCGATCCTTTAGTAAAACGAGCTGCTTCAGCTGCTGGAATTGTAGCAGGTAATACGGCAATTGCTTCAATCAAATCATTTTCAATTTGAGTATAAACTGCTTCAGGAGTAGCTTGTGGAACAGAATAAAATTCTGAAACTGCCAAAGGAGTCGTAATTAACGGAACATTTTTAAACATTCTTACCAAATTAAAATAATAATTGGCACGCAATGCTTTACATTCTGCAGCATATCTTGCTTTTATATTATCTTCCATTGGGACGTTAGGTAATTTTGTAAGCAAAACATTAGCTCTAAAAATCCCTTGATTATGATCATTCCAAAAACTTGCTGGAATGGTCGTAGCACT
>CALPQA020000314.1 GCA_943325595.2 Auritidibacter sp. Marseille-P8566 | reverse complement strand
TTATCGACGAAGTTATTTCGGATGTAAAAACCAAAGACCACGCCAACCAAATTCTGAAATAGTTTTTTAGTTTTTAGGAGCAGCAATTCCCGTTTTTACACACGATTTGTCCCGCTATGCGCTGTATCTGTTGTGGCGAACCCCGCCACAACAGGATGCCGCTACTATCGGGGCTAATTATTTATGTTTAGATTTTTCAATCTGAATATAAACTCTGCTTTGTCAATCTGAATTTATTTCAGATTCTAATTTTTATCCTATTATCGTCGAAACCTATAGTCCCATCCGTAATGGTGTTAGAATGTCATTGCGAGGAACGAAGCAATCTCATGATTTAAATTATTTTTCAATGGGGGCACGAGCGTGACGCTCGCGCTAGCTTGGGGCTGTTACCGGCTGGCTTTATTTTAGCATATTAACTATTTTTTTCTGCATTCTAGATTTCGCACCAAAATCTAAAAAGCCACCTTTCGGATTTGAGTCAATACTTTTAACCGTTACAGCAATTAATTTATCTTCTGCTAAAAAATAAATTCTATAGCTATAACTCCAAAAGCTTTTTTTGAATTCAAATTGAATTGTATCTTCTTGTTTTAGAAAATTTTTGGCGTTTAATTTTTTATATAGCTTTTCTATTGTATCATTATTTTCAACTGCTGTCATTCCATTGTGCCAATAGCTTAATTTAAGAGGATTTGCCAAAGAAAATATTCCGTAACAGCCTAAAGCAAAAAGTGATATAAATACAATGTAAAGAAAAATTATAATCAGAAAATTGGGCTTAGATAGATTTGACTCGAAGAGGTTATAAAACTTAACTTGAAAATATATTGAAAGAATTATTACAAAAATGCTTAATATATAATTAGCTATTAATTCCGTCTTTTTCTGAGCTATTATATTAGTGAATTCCTCTTTGGTCATTTTATCGAGTTTTGTGGTTAGCTTGCCGGTAACTAATCTATAACTCTGACAAAGTCCGACCTATCAACCCAAAATTAGGTCGCTTTGTCTAACAAACGTCAGATATTATTTATTATCAAATATAGTTTTAATTTTTCAATAGCAGTTTTATTTAAAGTCAAGAAAATAAAAACAATCAAAACAATTGTTCCATTAGCCCCGATGGAGCTGGTATCCTCGTAGCAAAGCGAAGAGATAAAGGCGAGAGCGGGAATTGCAGTTCAAAACAGGAACAGACAATTCGCTCCAAATGAAGACCCGATTGTTAATTGTAGGGAGCAAATGGTGGTACAAAAAAAAAGCCAAGAAGTAGTTTTTGATTCCTATTTCTTGGCTTTTGTAGTATAAAAATTATTTTAGTTTTTTTGCAAAACTTTAGTAGGGTCGTAACCAAACAGACGGTGTTTTTTAATGATTTCGCCAATACCATGAGGAAGCATTTCTTCCCAACCTGGTCGTCCATTGCTAATCATTTTCAGTACTTCGCGAGAGAAAACTTCTAGGTTTTGAGGGTCATAATCCTCAATATCAATCACTTTTCCGTTGAATTTAAAGAATTTGTACAACTCTTTCATCCTTGGATGTACCTTTAAATTATCGGATGTGATTATTTCTCCGTTTTCGCCAATCATTGGGTACAAGAATACTTTTAAATCACGATAGAATAATTTCCCGAAGGCTTCTAGGATTCCACCACTCAAATGGCGGTAGTATTTTTCGTCGAAAATATCAACTAAGTTGTTGACACCCATTGCCAATCCCATACGGGCTTTGGTATAATTAGAGAAATATTCTACTACGCGATAGTATTCTTGGAAGTTGGAAATCATTACGGTTTGCCCTAACGAACACAATAATTCGGCTCTGTCCATGAAATCGCGTTCGTCAATTTCTCCGTCGGAACGCAAATTGGAAAGGGTAATTTCAAAAACGACTAACGTATTTTCTTTATCAACTTTGTTTTCGTTGAGGAACATTTTCAAGGAATGTTCGTACATGTCCATGTTTACTTTCGTAACGGGACGGAAACTTCCTCTGAAAGCCAAAATATTTTTTTTGTAAAGTATGGCTGCTGGCAAAATGTTGTTTCCATTTGGGTCGAACATTACGGCATCGGTCATTCCGTTTTTTACCAATTGTAAACTCATTAAACGATTGTCTACATTAGCAAAGCGAGGTCCTGAGAAGTTGATGGTGTCAATTTCTAATTGGTCTTTGTCTAAATGGTCGTACAAATAACGCAATAGTTTTTTAGGATCGTTGTATTTGTAGTAGGCGCCATAAATCAAGTTTACTCCCAAAACTCCTAAGGTTTCTTGTTGCAAACGGGCGTCGGTTTCTTTAAATCGGATGTGAATTATAATTTCGTTGATGTCTTCGTCAGGTTCAATTTGGTATCGAATTCCAACCCATCCGTGGCCTTTGAATTGTTTGGCAAAATCGATGGTAGCAACCGTATTGGCATAACTGAAAAACATTTTATTAGGATGTTTTTCGCGGCTTAAACGTTTTTCGATTAAAGCGTATTCGTGAGCAAGCATCTTTTTCAAGCGGCTTTCTGTTACATACCTTCCGTCGCCTTCGTCACCATAAATAGCATCACTAAAATCTTTATCGTAAGCTGACATTGCTTTTGCAATTGTTCCAGAAGAACCTCCAGACCTAAAAAAGTGCCTTACGGTTTCCTGTCCAGCACCAATCTCAGCAAAAGTACCATAGATATTTTCGTTCAAATTGATACGAAGTGCTTTGTCCTTAATTGATGGGATTTGTTCGATGACTTTGTCACCTTTTAATTTTATTTCCGTATCCATTTTATGATTTACAATAAACTTGTTACAAAGTTAATAAAATAGGGCTTTAATAAAAGATAATTAATCTTATTTTTGTAAAAAATAAAATTGTTGAAAGTATATTTTTTAGGCACCGGTACATCTCAAGGTATTCCCGTAATTGGAAGCCACCATTCTGTATGCCAAAGTGAAAATCCAAAAGACAAAAGATTGCGTGTTTCGGTATGGATTTCTTGGGAAGAGTTTTCTCTCGTAATCGATTGTGGTCCAGATTTTAGGCAACAAATGCTAACCTCAAAATGTCCAAAAGTAGATGCGATTTTATATACTCACGAACATGCAGATCACACTGCTGGATTGGACGATATTCGACCATTTAATTTCAAACAAGGGAATATTCCCATTTATGCGCACCAACGCGTACTAGAAAATCTCAAGAAAAGATTCGATTATATTTTTGAAACGGTAAACAAGTATCCTGGTGCACCTTCAGTTACTTCAAACGAAGTGGTGAATAATCAGCCTTTTATTTTAGGTAATAAAACGGTGATTCCAATTAATGTGCTGCACGGAAATTTACAAGTTTTTGCTTATAGGATTGATGATTTTGCCTATTTAACCGACGTAAAAACCATTGAAAAAGCTGAAATGGACAAGTTGAAAGGGCTAGATGTTTTGGTGGTGAATGCCTTACGAGAAGAGGCACACAACACGCATTTTAATTTGCAAGAGGCATTAGATTTCATATCTTTGGTACAACCTAAAAAAGCCTATTTGACACATATAAGTCAT
>CALPQA020000313.1 GCA_943325595.2 Auritidibacter sp. Marseille-P8566 | reverse complement strand
CTTTTCAATCAGTCCAATTTTAATAATTGGGCAGCTGGAGGCGAAAACAACCTTTCTGGAAACGTTGGGGTCAACTATGATTTCAATTACAAAAAGAATAATGTAACTTGGGACAACAAGATTATTGCTTCTTATGGATTGGTAAAAACCAAAAATTCCCCTTTCGAGAAAAAAACAGACGACCGATTGGAATTGAATTCGCTTTTTGGTAAAAAAGCCAAAGGACTTTGGTATTATTCTGCTATTTTGAATTTTAAAACACAAATTGCCAAAGGGTACGTATATGGGAAAGATGCAAATGGCGCGGAAATTAGAACAGAAACCACTAATTTATTATCGCCTGGATATTTAACTTTTGGACCTGGAATGTTATGGAAAAAGTCAAATAACTTAAAATTCAACATTGCTCCCGCCACCTCAAAAATTACAATTGTAGATTCAGATTTTACAGTTCCAAATAAAGGTTATTTTGGTGTTGAAGAGGGAAAAAATTTAAGATACGAACTCGGATTTTATGGCTCGGGATATTTTAAATTCAATTTAATGACGAATGTTTCTCTTGAAAATATCTTTAGTGTTTATTCGAACTACATTGAAAAACCTGAAAATATAGATTTGGATTATCAGGTTAATATTGTGATGAAAATCAATCGTTATTTATCAACTAATTTATCCATGCAAGCCATTTATGATGACAACGCCTTTCAAGGATTTCAAACACGACAAGTTTTTGGATTGGCTGTAAATTTCGGATTTTAACAAAAAAGAAAACCCTTAAAAGTTATACCTAAACCCTTATTTTTATCTTCTTTTTTTTTGATGTCAACTTTATAATTGGTTTATAAAACGTATTGTATTAAATGTCCATAATTTGTGACAACAAATCTTTTTTCCAAACTTCAATGTGTCGTTTTTTAAAATAATCTATTAAACTGAGAGGGTAATTTTCTAATAAAACCTAAAGTGAAAGGGGTTAGATAATATTGTTTCATCGCCACGTTTATAAAAATTTCATCCATTTTTCCCATTTTTTCTATTAGTGCTTACCTATTTAAAAGGAATTTATCAGAGTATTCGTAGTTCGATATTTGACTAATAATTTAAGAAATTATAATTTAAATTAAAATATTTATCCGTTTAACACTGTTAAAAACAGATTAAATGCATTTCTTCATTAATTTTTGTTAAATTTAGAAATTATTTATTAACGCCATATAACTTTTAATTTTTATTTTATGAAAAAAATTACCTTATTAATAACTATTTTATTTTCAATTACTGGATTTTCTCAGGCTTTGAATCAAGGTTTTGAGACACCTACAGCCCCATCTGGACTTCCTTTGAACTGGGCTCACTTTGAGAGTGGATTTGCATCAGAATTATGGTTTACAGACACTTCTGGGCCACATACAGGAACTAAATCAGCTGTAATTTTAGGTGAAAATATAGGTGTCGGAGCATCAGCCAAATATTATTTAGCTTCCCCATTGGTTACAATTCCTTTAAACGGCCAATTGCGTTTTTGGGTAAAAACTTCACAACAAGGTGATCAAGGTGGCATATTTAAAGTAAAAGTTGCTTCTGCAGCCTTGACTTCAAATCAAGTTACTGAGGCAGCCTATACTTCAACATTACAAACCTATACAGAAACTCAATTAAGTACGAATGCTTCCACGTCCAGCATTGTTTATGAAGAGCAAGTTATCAATTTTCCAGTAGCCACATATCCAGCGGGTACTCAGGTTTATATTGCTTTTGTTTCTGAAGTTACACAAACCTCTCCTTTTCAAGGCGATGATTTTTATTTGGATGATGTTTTAGTAGTTTCAAGATGTTTAGAACCTACATTATTAACTACAGGAACATTAACCTCTGCAAGTGCGGTGTTGAGCTGGACAAATCCAAACCCAACTTCTGGAGCAGGAAATAATACTTGTAATCAATGGGAAATTGAAATTATACCAACAACTCAATTAACACCAAGCGGTTCTGGAATACTAGTCAATTCAAATCCTTACACTGCAACTACTTTAACTGCGGCGCCATTTGCTCCCTTACAACCTTTAACTCAGTATAAATATTATGTTCGTTCCATTTGTGTATTTTCTAAAAGTTTATGGGCAGGCCCTTTTTTCTTTACAACTACAGTAGCCCCATTAGGATGTAATGGAAATTATATTGATTCGGGAGGAATTATTGCTAACTATCAAATTAATGAAAATAGCATAATTACCATTTCACCTACTAATCCAGGGGATTTAGTTACAGTGACTTTCACGGCATTTGATACACAAGCAACATACGATGGGATGTACGTATATGACGGTCTTTCTACAGCATCACCTCAAATTTCAAGTGGAAATCCGATAGGTTCTGCTACTGGGGCATTAACAACTTTAGCAGGTGCATATTGGGGCACAGCATTGCCAGGACCATTTACGGCAACTAGTTCTAACGGGTCTTTAACTTTTAATTTTAAGAGCGATGGCTTGGTCACAAGAGCAGGTTGGGTAGCAACTATTACTTGTGCACCTAGGCCTTCATGTTCAAGACCAATTAGTTTAATTTCTACTCCTATTTCAACAACATCCGTTAGCTTAACTTGGACTCAACCACCCAATCTTAATAATAGTTCTGCCTCTGCATGGCAATATATTTATTTACCCTGTTCTTCTGCGGCACCAAGTGCATCTTCAACAGGTTGGCTACCGTCGTCAACAAATTCGATAATAATTAATAATTTAACTCCTGGAACTTGTTATAATTTTTATGTAAGAGCCGATTGTACCAATAATGATTACAGTGCAATTTCTGTTCCTGCTTCAGTTTCCACACCGCTTTGCAATTCGGGGTGTAATTATAGTTTTACAATGAGAGATTCTCTTGGTGATGGTTGGAATGGAAATACCATGAGCGTAATTCAAGGTGGAATAACAGTTGCAACTCTTACTGGCCCAACAGTAGCACAAGGAACTTCGCCAATAACCGTATTAGTTCCATTATGTCCTGGTCCGTTTCAATTATTTTGGAATACTGGAGGAGCTTGGGCATTGGAAGTGGGCATTTCAATAACAAGTTTTTTAGGAATTCCTTTATATAATCATGCTCCAGGACCAGGACTGCAAAACAGTTTGTTGTATTCTGCTGACGCGAGATGTATTCCGCCCACTTGTCTTCAACCTTCAAATTTAGTAGCTTCTTTGATTACTTCAAATTCGGTTACGTTAGGATGGACTAATACAGGATTAGCAACTTCATGGCAAGTAATTGCTTTGCCATGTGGTTCTTCAGCCCCGGCTTCAAACGCAACTGGATGGTTGCCAACCGCAACGAATTCAATTGTAATTAGCAACTTATTATCTGGATGCTATGACTTTTATGTTAGAGGCGTTTGTTCCCCAACTGATTCAAGCGATTGGACAAGAATTCAAGGGATTGTTCTATTGCCCCCTTCTTGCATTAATAATACTCCCGCTGGAAATACTTGTGCGCTAGCCGTCCCAATTTGTAATTTTAATGGATATTGTGGAAACACTTCGGCAGCATACACTATTGACAGTTG
>CALPQA020000312.1 GCA_943325595.2 Auritidibacter sp. Marseille-P8566 | reverse complement strand
CTTCCTGGCGATATGAAAGAGAAATTAGACCCGTATATGCAGCCTTTATACGACGCTTTGCGCGATATGTTGCCCAACGAAAAACTCGAAGATTACATCTTGAAAGGAATAATCCAAATTGCGCCATTGGCATTCATGCGGGGACGAACCTTGGACGAAGCCTTTGTAATTCTTGACGAAGCGCAAAACACAACCCATTCCCAAATGAAAATGTTTTTGACTCGCATGGGAAAAAACGCCAAGTTCATGATTACGGGCGATCCCGGTCAAGTCGATTTGCCAAGACGCACCATTTCAGGGCTCAAAGAAGCGTTATTGGTTTTGAAAGATGTGGATGGAATTGGGATAATCTATCTTGACGACAAAGACATTGTGCGCCACCGATTGGTCAAAAAAGTCATTGATGCGTACAAGCAAATTGAGAATAACGATTAATAAAGCAATTAGAAAAACCAAGTTATACAGTGCCAATGCCCGAAATAATTAAAAAGAAAGTTATCGTTAGTGATTTAGATGGCACCCTTCTAAACAGCAGTCACCTCATTTCCGAATATACAATTCAGGCTTTTCAGCAATTGCACAGCGAGGGCTATTTGATTATTATTGCCACTGGTCGACATCATTTGGATGCATTGCCCATAATTAAGAATTTAGAAATTCCCGTTTATTTGGTTTCGTCCAATGGTGCTAGAATTCATTCTCCTCAAAGAGAATTGCTGTATGCTTTTGATTTGCAAAGTGACGCTGTAAAATCAGTTTTAGATTTGAATATAGATCCTGAAATTACGATTGTACTTTTCAAAGAAATGGTTTGGCAAACTAATAAAACCAATGAAAAATTAAACCATTTTCAAGCAGAAATGAATTACGTTCCTGAAATTGTAAACTTTGATAATTTGGTTGATTTGAGTGGTATTAAATTATTTTTTTCTCACGAAAACCACCAAAAATTAGTTGACTTGAAAGATTTAATTATGAGCAATAACGCTAGTTTTAATTATGCGTTTAGTCTTCCTATTTGTTTAGAATTTATGGATAAATCAGTGGATAAAAGCGTTGCTATTTCGAAAATTTTAGAAATTGAAAATTGCAGTTATACGGAAACGATTGTTTTTGGTGATGGATTTAACGATGAAAAAATGTTAGTTTCGGCAGGAACAGGATTAATTATGAATAATGCACCGATTAGTTTAAAAGAAAAACTATCGCATTTGGAAGTGATTTCCTCGAATAACCAGGATGGCGTGGCACATTATTTGTCTCAAAAAATTCTAGAAAAATTTCGGTAGGGGATTTTGGGAGTTATTTTTTTGAGTCAATTTGTTAGAGCTGTTTAGTAGCAATTAGCGATAGTTCTTTTTCTAATTGTCTAAAATAATAATTTTCGGCATCATAAAAATCGCGGTATTTTTCCTCATCTGTTAATAACTCGTAATAGGTTAATTCGCTTCCTAATTTTTGGTGAATTTCATCCATAAAATTATTCCAAGGTATTTCTGTTTTTTTGTTGTCAATAAATAAGATTGGCATCGAATCTTCTGGAACTATGAAATGTTGACTATAGTAAGCTATTCCGAAAGTTTTTAGTCCTGCTTTTGAAATGAAATCAAATGCTTTTTTAGTTGGATATTCATGAGTATAATGAATTATTATGTCCAGAAATTCTTCTACAGTTTGCGAGTCAGATGTTACATATACCATTGTTTCATATTCGGAATGCTCCATTAAAAGAGGCATAATTATGCAGTTTTTCTCTTTAAAATGAACAATATCAATTGGAATTGCCGTTTCAATTTCAACGGTAGTTATTAGGTAGCAGATTTGTTGTCCCATATTTATTAATATTTTTTTTAACCTATTTGAATTTCTAATATTCAACTAAAAGTACCACTAGGGTTCTGTTTCTAAAGCGGGTTTATAAAGATTTATATTTGCCAGTAAAAATTTGAAATATGATTGTCAAAATCATAGTTAGCCAAATTACAAAACTTATAAAGATTATTCCGGCCGCACCAGTTGCACACTTATTTCCTGCGCTTGTAATGGCATATATTGCTAAAAGAAAGCTAATTATTGTAAAAACAAAATGTATAATTGTTGTCAAAATACAAACTACTAAATAGGAAACTTTAATTTGTAAATTACGTGTTTTATTGCCAAATACAATTTGTAAAATAGGTGCAATTAGTAATACTATAAAGGAGAGTAAAAATAGCATTTGTTTTTTCTATAAATGTTGATGTTACTTTGGTTTTTTAGAAGATGACTTATAAGTTATACAGGTCTGATTTTCAATTATTTTTAGTTGCAAATATAGACAAAAATTAGTTTTTCAATATTAATTTTTACGTATCAACTATTTATAATTAATGCCATTACCCAAATTGCAAATACTGAAAGATGAATGCAGAAAGAATATTTTGTTTCCCTTTTCAACACAAAAGTTAATATTGCATTCACAACTAATAATATTATGTTTGTAATAGCAACAAAAAAAATTGAGAAAACATCTAAATTTGGAGTGCAAGGACCTGATTTAAATTGTCCAGATAAATTAATAATTACTATAACTATTATGGAAATAACATAAAATATTATTGATAATAAAGCATTTCTTTTTTCTGTATTCATTAATTTTAAATTCTTTAAAAAGTCTTATTTATTAGTAATAATTTTATTTTTTTATCTGTTCGCGCTAACGTTCCGGCGCTTGGCGAGGTTGCGAAGTTCGGAACCGATTATTTTCAATCAAAGATAAAATTTCTTGCGAGAAATAAACTTGTATTTACTACAAAATTCGCAATCTTGCCAAACGCCTGTTGGCGGTTCGGTTGTTATTAGTCGGATTTACAATTACAAAACTATATTCTTTTAAGTTTTCGTGAGTACGTTTGACTTCAATTGATGCAGACTTAAACTTTTTTCTTTCCGTGTTTATTTCATCAAATTTGTCAGATTTCATAATTATTGGACCAACTAAACTTAGTAGTGCGATTAACAGACCGAAAAAAATATCAAGATATGTTGCTTTTTTATTAATTCTCGGGGCGAAACTATATCTATTAAAAGTTTCTATCAGTATATTTCTGTTATATATTTTTTGGATGATAGTATTCGAAAATATGAGCAGAGTTATAAAAATTAATGGTGAGAAAAGATAGGTTTCAAGAGTTAAACTATTGTATCTGAAGATTCCAACTGATGACAATAAGAAACTAAAAATTAAATGTTTTCTTAAAAGAGTTTTATCATTCAGTACTTTTTGATATCTATAAGTTAAAGGGTTTTGATTTCGTCCAGATAGCATATAAAAAAACACATATCCAAATCCTATGATTAAGGATATTATTGATAAATATAGATTAATGTCAAGTTTCTTCATATTTTTTTCTGCGTAAGTTCGGCTTCAACTGACCGCCAACTAGCTTATAGGCGAAACAAACTTTCGCTTATCACCCCAAATTCGGGTAGATTGGCGAAGGTTTGTTTCGCATTATTTATTTTCAAATGTATTCCTTTTTTTCTTACAAATCATTAAATGGACTGTTTATTTGTGAAGGTGAATTCG
>CALPQA020000311.1 GCA_943325595.2 Auritidibacter sp. Marseille-P8566 | reverse complement strand
CTTCGCACATAAATCGGTTGTGCAACGGAAATTCCATTCTAGCTTTATCATCGTCAATATTCCCAAAAACACAGCGCAAAGGCTTCAAGTTCTTGATGGTATCTGTAACAACCAAATCCCCAATATCGCCCGCATGCCAAACCTCATCCGCAAGATGAACGTATTTTAAAATCGTTTCATCAATGTGACTGTGGGTATCAGAAAGCAAAAGTATTTTTTTCAAAATTGTTTTTTTTGGAGCTATTTCCAGCTTTCCGCTTCAATCCACGCTAAAAAGCGTGGGATTTCCACTATAATCTGGGCTAGGATTTTGTGGTAAAAATAATCATTCCAATTCCAAATAAAAAATCAAATTCTACCTTTGTCCTCTCACCCATTTGCTCGTTCCTAAATTAACATTTTGTTACAAAATCTAATTAAAATATATCTCACATTAATAAGTATCTTTGCAACTTTGAAACTACTTTATTTTGCGCTACTTCATAAAATTGGCATACAACGGAACAAAATACCACGGTTGGCAAATCCAACCGAATGCTTCGTCTGTACAAGAAACTCTGAACAACGCACTTTCTGTAATTTTGAATTCTGACTCAAGCGTTAGCGAACAGGCGAAGCAAATTAATATCATGGGTGCAGGACGGACAGATACTGGTGTTCACGCCAAAGAAATGTTTGCGCATTTTGATTTTGAACCTACTTTCGATACTGAAAGCACTGTTCGCAAACTCAATTCCTATCTTCCAAAAGACATCGTGATTTTTGATATTTTTCCGGTTCATGCCGATGCTCACGCTCGCTTTGACGCCAAAAAAAGAACCTATCACTATTTTATATCAACCTATAAAGATGCCTTTTCTCAAGATGGAAGCTGGTATTACCATCAAAAATTAGACATCGATTTGATGAATCAAGCAGCACAATTGCTATTAAATCACACAGATTTTCAATGTTTCTCAAAAGTTAATACCGATGTAAATACATTCAATTGTACTATTTCTGAAGCTTATTGGAAGCAAGAAAACAACCAACTGATTTTTACCATTTCGGCAGATCGTTTTCTTAGAAATATGGTTCGGGCAATTGTGGGAACACTTGTAAACGTTGGTTTACACAAAATTTCTTTATCCGATTTTAATACCATTATTGAAAATAAAAACAGAAATGAAGCTGGATTTTCAGTTCCAGCGCAGGGCTTATACCTTGTCAAAATAGACTATGATTACCTATAACGCAGGTTGCTTCGCAAACTCGCAATAAAAAAAATATGAAAGCAAAAGCATTCGATACCAATTTGTTCAAAAGAATCCTAGAATATGCCAAACCTTATAAATTTAGGTTCAATGGCGTTATCTTGTTTGCGATCTCCTTATCCTTTTTCGCGGCTTTTCGCCCGTATTTATTGAAATTAACGGTTGATGATTATATCAAAACTCACGATAAAGTGGGCTTGTTATACTATGTCATTTTAATGGGAATTGTACTTTTACTAGAAGTGTTTTCCAACTTTTATTTTGTGTATTGGGCCAACTGGCTAGGACAAGATATCGTAAAAGACGTTCGCGTAAAACTCTTCAAACACATGTTGAGTTTCCGAATGAAATATTATGACAATGCGCCTGTTGGGCAATTAATAACGCGTTCGGTTTCGGACATGGAATCAATAGCCAAAATTTTTAGCCAAGGCCTTTTTATGATTGGTAGCGATTTGCTAAAAATGGTCGTGATTCTTGGTTTTATGCTCAAAGAAAACTGGCGATTAACCTGTATTGTTTTTGTTGCAATGCCAATTTTAGTCTATATCACACGAGTTTTCCAACGAAAAATGCAAGTTTCCTTTGAAGAAGTGCGAAACCAAATTGCCAACCTCAATACGTTTGTTCAAGAACGCGTAACGGGTATGAAAATCGTACAGCTTTTCAATCGGGAAGATATCGAATTTGATAAGTTCAAAGAAATCAATGCCAAACACAACAAAGCATGGATAAAAACCATTCTTTACAACTCCATTTTCTTTCCAATTGCCGACATTATTTCATCATTTACTCTAGGTTTTATTGTGCTTTACGGAGGATACCGAATTCTAGGTGGAGACAATTCTACGTCTTTTGGTGATATTTTCTCCTATACCATGTTCATCGGAATGCTGTTCAATCCCTTGCGCCAAATTGCAGATAAATTCAACGAAATGCAAATGGGAATGATTTCTGCCAATCGTGTTTTTGAAATTTTAGATACCAAAGAACACATCCAAGACATTGGAACAATCGAAGCGCCCATATTTGAAGGTGCAATCGAATTCAAAGACGTACGTTTCAGCTATATCGAAGAAGAAGAGGTTATTAAAGGCATCAATCTAACAGTAAAGTCAGGAAAAACTATTGCCATTGTAGGCGCTACAGGTGCTGGAAAATCGACGATTATCAATTTATTGAACCGCTTTTACGAAATCAATAGCGGGACCATTTATATTGATGGGGAAAACATTCACGACTATACTTTGGATTCGCTACGGAAACAAATTGCCGTTGTCTTGCAAGACGTTTTCTTATTTGCCGATACCATTCTAAACAATATCACCCTCAACAATCCCGAAATTTCAAGAGAGCAAGTCGTGGCTGCTGCCAAAAAAATTGGCGTTCACGATTTCATCAGCAGTTTGCCCGAAGGTTACGATTACAACGTAAAAGAACGTGGCGTTATGCTCTCTTCGGGGCAACGACAACTCATCGCATTTCTAAGAGCCTATGTCAGTAACCCAAGTATTTTAATCCTTGACGAAGCCACATCGTCAATCGATATGTATTCGGAAGAATTGATTCAACGCGCTACCGAAACCATTACTAAAGGAAGAACCTCAATTATTATCGCCCACCGATTGGCCACTATTATGAATGCCGATCAAATTGTGGTTATGAGCCAAGGCTTAATCGTTGAACAAGGGACACATACCGAATTAATCGCACAAGAAAGTGGTTTTTATAAAAATTTATACGACTCCCAATTTATTTTAAATACCTAAATCTGGAATTGTACTTTTTAGAACAACTAATTGTACTATTACTATTACCAAATTAAAAAATAATTCTTAAATTCGCAGCAGATTTTTAACATAGAAAACACATGAAAATGACACGAGCTTTTGCGACTGCATTTTTACAACAAAAAAATAAATACATAAAAAATGACACGAGCTTTTGCGACTGCATTTTTACAACTAAAAAAAATAAATAAGAAAAAAAATGAAATACGATATAATTGTTTTAGGAAGTGGTCCTGGTGGATATGTAACAGCAATTAGAGCCTCACAATTAGGGTTCAAAGTAGCCGTTATCGAAAAAGAAAACTTAGGTGGAGTTTGTTTGAATTGGGGTTGTATCCCAACGAAAGCCTTACTAAAATCAGCTCAAGTTTTTGATTACCTGAAACATGCATCCGATTATGGTTTGACCGTTTCTTCATTTGATAAAGATTTTACAGCAGTTGTAGGTCGTAGCCGAGGAATTGCTGATGGAATGAGCAAAGGAGTTCAATTCCTAATGAAAAAAAATAAAATTGATGTGATTGATGGTTTT
>CALPQA020000310.1 GCA_943325595.2 Auritidibacter sp. Marseille-P8566 | reverse complement strand
GCAAAAGACAAAACAATATTTTTGAATCCAGATGTTGAAATATTAAAAACCATCAAATTTTCAAGAGACCCATTTTGAAACATTTGTTTGATTTGCAAACCTTTCATTAATGTTGCATCGTATGGCAGATTACTATTTGTTGTTGGACGATAATTAATAATTGTTGGACTATTTCTTCTTTCCATTGAGGCTTTATTTCGGTTTACATTTCCCACAGGAAAGGGATAACCCACAAGACAAGATTGATATTGAATTGTTGCTCCAGATCCAATTTGGTAAGTCGAATTTAACGTTTCTAACGGAATATTATTAGCTATAGCTCCACTCATATACCAAAAATAGATGGGCAAACGCGCCACATAATTTGCATCAGGAATAAAATGTGCAACTATAGAAAAATCGGCATTTGGTGTAATTGTAATTTCAGAGCTCGTGCTCGTTGATGCACCACTCCAATAACTGAAAACAAAACCTGGTTTTGCAATCGCTTTTAATTTTACAGGAATTCCATTGAAATAAATACCTGTCCAAGGGTACGGATTTCCAACAATACCAGGCGTGCCATCAACAATAGCAATGGTATTCATTTTTATATAGCCGTGATTTTCATTGGAAACATCCAGATTAGCATTTATATTTGAAGAAATTCCAAACTTCAAACGAATATGATTTCTTTGAAATGCTGGCCTTGCAGCAGCAAAATCTTTCTCCCGATTTAGGTATGTTTCCCATTCTGTTAAATTGGATGGTACGCTCCACCGAGAAATTTCTTCAGGCATTTCGGACGCAATCCCATTTTTTAATTCATCAATTGTAGAAATAATTCTGGTGGATAGAAACGAAGTATTCATCAAATCGGCAAATCGATTGATAAAGTCAATTTTAAAAGAATCGTTTTCTAATAACCTTCTAAGTATCAATGTAGACCATTCTGGATTTACATCCGTAGTATTAATTGATGTAGCAATTGCCAATGAATTTCCATTAAAATCGTCTGTTCCAAACGAAAAAGAAGCGTCCATATCATGCAAAAGCCATCGCCATCTTCCATCCAATCCATAAGCGGCATTTGGTTCATACGAACTCGTTTTATTTCTCCAATATTGCACATTATTATTGGGAAAATCAGCATTTTGAAAGAAGATATTTGCAATGAAAAAATCCCTAAAACTTTCAGGATCAAGTTGTGTTTTTATGTAATTATAATTGGCTTCCGAAGCCATAGTATGTGTCTCTAAATAAGTAGTCATTGCATTGTAATGAACATCATCTCCTTCTTTAATATCGGCGCTGTTTTCTAATAAATCAACCGAATTGGTATTGTAAACCCGTTGAAAATAATTGTTATCATAACGCTCCCGAATGTTTAATATTCCGAAGTATTCTCCATTTACAAAAGAAATAGTGGGCTGATAAGCTTCCGATTCTACGTGCAATGATTTACATAGTCGATGAGCCATTGCGTCTCTAAATTTAGTATGACGGAAGTCCCATCCAGAGTTGGAAAGCGTTAATCTGTCGTAGCTTATGTAAGGTAATTCTGGAAAAAAATTATAGTCCATTGTTCCATCTCCATATTCAGATCGCGCATAAACGGTTAACGATTTTTTTTCATACCTTCTGGTAGAACCTCCACGGATTTTTAAACCAATATCTTGATTAATTACTTCGGATCCATTTACAAAATAGCACATATTTCCTATTCTTTCGTCATTTTCTTCCCAATAATAATTTCCAGCTTTACTCGCTCTTGCAACTCCGTTTGGGGTGGCAATTCGCCAATCATCAAAGACTTTTCCGGCTACATATATTCCGTTTTGGTAGCCATAAAAACGATCTTCATTGATGCTTAATGAAATAACCGGCAATGAAAACCTGGCGTTTCCCTGAGGTGTAATGAAATAATTTTTTGTAATAATTTTACTGCTTATAAAACCAGATTTTACAACTTTCACTCTTATAATCGTTCCTTTAAAAACGGGATTATCAGGAATGTAATAAGAAGGATCATAATCATAGGTTGATGAAATTGCCGAAACTTTATTGGGTTGTGCACTTCTATCATTGATGTTTATCGGATTTGTGTATCGAAAGCTTTGAAAACTATTATTTAAAAGCGCGCCGAAATTTTGGCTTGGCAACTCAGGATATTGATTTTTATAAGTATATGTTGTTCCGTTTAAATTATTTTCACTTGGTTCTGAACCGTCAAGCGTATAAAAAATGGTCGAATCTGCATCTGTTGATGATAGTGTTAGATTGAAACTAGAATTATAAAAACCACTATTTTGAGAAAAAATAGGCGGACTTAACGCCCCAGAATATCCTTGGGAAGTGTTTTCCGCAGCAGGTGTAATTGATTGAAAGAAAACGAAATTTCCGCTTCCATTTGGACTTCTACCATAGGAAATGTCCGTTGGAATTATTGTTGCAGGAACAGCATCTATAATATTCCCCGAGGAATTGCTCAAAGTGATGCTTTCGCCCGAGGAACTAATTTTATAGTTGGTGTGCAATGGATTCCCAGGAACTGTTCTGTTCTTGTCAGATGCCCAGATTAAAAGATATTGACCAGCACCAATTGTAACATTTGGGAACACCCATTTATTCAAAACAGCAACGTCATCTGATAATCCAAAACCAGCTAAATTTATGGCTACAGTTCCTTTATTAAACAATTCTATCCAATCTTGTGGCGTTCCGTCTTCATCGACATTCGAAGCGACATTGGAAGTTATTATTTCATTAATAACTAAATTTTGCCCTAATACAGGCTTTGAAAACAGAAATATAGAAAAAAAAATAAGGGAGAATATATTTTTCATTTTTGTTATCTTAAGATTAATAATTTAGAATTTAAAAATGGCGTTTAGTTTTTAATTATTTTATGCGTTGCTTTTTTCCCATCTGACGAAATTTGAAGCAAATACATCCCCTTTGACAAATCTCCTAATTGAATTTGCGCATTTTGTACGCTACCTTTTTTCAATAATTTTCCATTAATAGTGTAAATAGTGTATTCGGAAGAATTAGTTAGACCAACAATATTTACTGTATCTGTAAATGGATTTGGATAGCTATTGAATTTTAAAGTGTTATTTTCATCCACAAGTAGCGGCAACTGAACACCATCTACAGCAATGTTGTTGAAAGTGACTCTATTTCCAGCATCTAAAGTTAAATCCGGGCCCGTGAATCGCAAACGAATTTTAAAATCGGCATTGTTATTTGCGGCAGCAATTGCGGAACAATCTATTTGATACAATTGATAAGCACTAAAAAGCGGCAACGATGTTGCTGATAAACCGGTTGTTAGCCAAATGGGAGTTCCTGAATTTACAGAATAATCTACAGAAATTCCGTTTATTCCCGCCAATTCGTTCATAGCGGCAAATGATAGTTTTATATTTTTAAACCCCGTTGTTGACACATTAAAAATTATCGTGTTTTCAAGATTTCCGTTTTGAAAAAACTGTTTTATTTGTAAACCTTTCATCAACGCTACGTTGTAAGCAATATTATTGTTTGCTGCAGGATTATAATTGATATTTGTTGGACTATTTCTTCTTTCCATAGAAGCCTTATTTCT
>CALPQA020000309.1 GCA_943325595.2 Auritidibacter sp. Marseille-P8566 | reverse complement strand
TCGGTTGGTTTTGCAATTATAGCCAAATCATATTTTTTCAAATACGCCAAACTTTCATTAGGTTTTTTGGCTACAGAATCTAAAGTAAAAGTCCCGATATAATAATTTTCACGGACTTGCTTGATGAAATCAGCGATTAATAAATCGTGTAATTCCCCATTTCCTTTGATGATGGCGACTTTTTTCTCTTTGGCTTTTTCAATACTATTGAACGCATTTGCAAAAGCATATTCTAAATGTTGCACCGAACTCACCACTTTTTCAGCTGTGGAAGCGCCCATCATATTTTTTAACAACGGCACTTTCACGCTTCGCCCGTGATAGGTGGCAATTGCCCACGGAAAAACCACTTCTTGCGTCTGTTTTCCTTTGTCGTCTAACGTTACATTTATTGGCGTTAAGCCTCTGTTTATAAACGATTGCATTATGGTGTCCTTTTCTTCTTCGTTTTCCAATGGGTTTACGAATTGAAAAACAATATTAGAATTATAGGCTTTGAATTCTTCTAATAATTGTTGCGTTTCTGTTTGCAATTTCTTGAATTCGCCTGGAAATTCACCTTTTAAGAACACGTCAATTATCAACGGTTCTTTGATATCTTGAATGATTTTTAAAGAAGTATGCGATAGTGTATATCTGTGGTCTTTTGTTAAATCAAAACGATGAAAAAACTGACTTCCAATTCCGTTTAAAACGATTAGAAAGGCTACGGTAAGAAGAACCGTTTTTAGGTTGTGTTTTTTAATTTGATTCATTACAATTTCAAAGATTTTAATTTAAAAACAGTAAGCGAAAGGAATAAAATGGTGATGCTCACAAAATATAAAAGGTCGCGAGTGTCAATCACACCACGGCTCATACTTTTAAAATGGCTGTTCATTCCCAAATTAGAAATAAAGTTTTCGATACTTGGTAAATAATTGGCAATTCCATCAAATCCGAAGTAGAAGAAAAAGCACAAAAATACGGCAAGTAAAAACGCTACAATCTGATTGTCGGATAGGGTAGAAGTGAAAATTCCAATAGCTGAATATCCCGAAATTAAGAATAATAAACCAAAATAGGAACCAATGGTGCTTCCCATATCGATATTTCCTTCGGGCATTCCAAGGCTTGAAATTACATAGACATAGATGAATGTTGGAATAATTGCGATTACAATCAGTAGCATTGCCCCAAAGAATTTACCATTTACAATTTGCCAAATACTCAACGGTTTTGTAAGCAATAATTCTAAGGTTCCTTGTTTCATTTCATCCGAAAAACTGCGCATGGTTACGGCTGGAATTAGGAAAATCAATATCCAAGGAGAAATAGTGAAAAACGGACTTAAATCAGCGAAACCTGAATTTAAAATATTGTAATCGCCTTCAAAAATCCAAAGGAATAGTCCGTTTAGAATAAGGAAAATAGCGATAACTAAATAGCCTATTGGCGAACCAAAAAAGGATTTAATTTCTCTAAATAATAATGCTTTCATTGATGTTAATTCGTTGATTTGTTAATTTGGTTATTCGAAACCCCCTAATTTTACTGCAAACTGACCACTTTATCTAAGCTCCAAGCTTCGGGTTTGTCATTAAATAATTTTTTTGTGAAAGTCCAAACGTCATAAAAAAGTTCGGATTTTCTATAATTTTCTAAATCTTGTTCGGTTTCCCAATAGCTATAGGTAAAGAAAATACTTTTGTTGTTTTTATCCTGATACAATTCAAGTAAACGATTTCCTTCTGCATTTCGTATTTTCTCCTTCATTAATTCGAAGTTTTCTAAAAAAGCAGGAATATGTTCCTCGTGAAAACTCAATTTTACTATGCGTACGAACATTATTTTTTGTTTAAAGTTTAATAGTTTAAAGTTGATTCGCAACACTAAACGTTATTTAAATTCAATCGTAATACTATCTCTATAATACAAACCCATGAGGCTTGAAGCACTTCCAACACTCAAAGGATTACTTCTAAAAATTGAAATTTCAAGATAACCCGCTTCGTTAAAAATGGCTAATTTATCGCCTTCGTAATTCTTAATTGGATATTTCCCTGCTTTGGCAATGTCTGAATATTTAGCCCAAATGTTTTTAATAGGACTTGATTTTTTCTGGTTTCGTTTTTGCAATAGCGGAATTTCATACGGTCTTCCTTTGGCAACTTCCATGAAAATTTTCTTGGTGATATTGGTAACCACATTTCCAAAATGGTCAATATAGATTACATAGCCTTTTATCGAATTTTTATCAGCGGCAACAACGGGTTGCAACTCGGTAACTTGTTTTATGGTAGTGATTTCTTTACCAATAACATTCAGTAAACCACCTTTTGAAAGGTGACTTGCAACGGTTACAAATACATCTAAATCGGTTGCATCTTCTGATAAACGGTCGTGAATATTGATAGCGACAATTTTCTGTGGCACTACTTTTTGCGAAAGCATGCTTAGAATCCCATTATCGGCACAAATAAAATAATGATCGTTCCATTGCATGGCAATATGTTGGTTTTCTTTATTCAATTCGGCGTCAACCCCAATAAGGTGAACGGTTCCTTCTGGAAAACTCAAATAGGCGGCACCTATAATGTAACTGGCTTCAACTGTGTTGAATGGATCAATATTATGTGATATATCAACAATTTTAGCTTCTGAATTTTCAGACATAATTTTCCCCTTCAAAGCACCTACAAAATGGTCTTTGAGTCCGTAATCAGTAGTAAGGGTAATTATTGACATAAAATTGTTTATAACTAATGGAAGGATTTCTACCTAATTTTCATTAAATTTGAAATGCAAAGTTAAAGTATTTTAATCTTTATTTAATCAGTAATCAAAAACAAAACCCATGAACAAATTATTTCTTATGCTTTTTCTTTTATTCGCCAATTTACAGTCTTTTTCACAAAAAATTATTTACACCTCCAACGGAAACATCCAAAATTCAGGAAAGGTTAATATTTCGCCATATCAAGTAAGAGAATTATTAAAAGACAACCAAAAATTATTAAACGATTACAATATAGGTAGAGATAAAAAAACGATTGGAAATATCCTACTTATTGGGGGTCCATTGTTAATCGTTACAGATTTAATGTTAGGTTTGACAACTGATACAGGTTCGCAAAATGGAAGTCAAAAAACATATCCTTCCGTTTTAACGTATGTTGGTTTTGCAGCAATAGTAATTGCCATTCCAGTTAAAATTGGGTTTTCCAAGAAAATTAAAAATGTAGTTTCGGAATTCAATTCTCTTAATAAAGTTGGATTTGCGCCTGATGATAAAAAGTTATATCTTATTTCTAATACGAATGGAATTGGATTAAGAATGACATTAAATTAATAATAAATACCCTTATAAATTTGAACGAAAGAACTATCGAGCTCATCGACATCGCTCCAAAAGACTTTTGGGGCGCTCAAGACTCTCATCTTGAAACTATTAAAAAATATTATCCAAAGTTAAAAATTGTTGCACGAGGAACAACAATCAAAGTATTTGGAGAAAAAGATTCCCTAGACGAATTCGAAAAACGATTCAACCGATTGATGTTGCATTTTACCCGTTACAATAACATTGATACCAACGTAATTGAAAGGGTTAT
>CALPQA020000308.1 GCA_943325595.2 Auritidibacter sp. Marseille-P8566 | reverse complement strand
CTTGAAACAGTAACTTCATTCTGAGCAATATTTTTGCCATAGAACATAATTTGAACCTCAGAAAGATTCATATCGCTCCACCAAAATGGGGGTTCAACACGGTCAATTTGTGCGTTTGAAATAAAATTAAAAAGTATTAAAAGGGCTAAAATGTATTTTTTCATTGGTTCAATTTGTATTTAAATTACTTATTCTCAATAATACTAATTGCATAACCACCGCCAGAAGCTGATAATTGTGATATTTTCGTAGTATTTGTCACCGTCATTTTACGAATAGCATACGCTTGTGGATTCGTTTTGTAATTGGCGTCTTTTCCGTCAGCATAAATTGTTGCCGTGTATTTTTTTCCTTTATCTAAAAAGTCAAGTTTAATGTTTGATGTTCTTGGAGTTTCCCCATTTACATTTCCAATAAACCAATTATTTGTTCCTTTAGCTTTTCGTGCAACGGTAATATAGTCTCCCGGTTCAGCTTCTAAATATACACTGTTGTCCCAATCAACGGCAACGTCTTTTATGAATTGAAAAGCATCTGGAAATTGATTGTAATGTTCAATTAAATCGGCAGCCATTTGCAAAGGACTGTACATTGTAACGTATAAAGCCAATTGATTTGCCAATGTGCTGTTTACGTGTGAATTATTGTTTGGACTGAATTTTTTTACATCCATTTCAAATATTCCAGGCGTATAATCCATTGGTCCACCGATTAATCTTGTGAAAGGCAAAAGAGTAACGTGGTTTGGTTTTGAACCTCCAAAAGCCTGAAATTCAGTTCCACGTGCCGCTTCATTTCCAATCATATTTGGATATGTTCTGCAAATTCCGGTAGGACGAACCGCTTCATGAGCGTTGACCATAATTTTGTAATCAGCCGCTTTTTCAACTACATATTGGTAATGATTTATTATAGATTGACTATAATGGTGTTCACCAACAGGTAGAATTGGTCCCACATAACCACTTTTTACTGCTTCATAACCGTTATCGTTCATGAATTTAAAAGCCTTATCCAAATGACGCTCATAATTTCTTGTTGAACCAGAAGTTTCATGATGCATGATCATTTTAACCCCTTTCGATTTTGCATATTCGTGAATTCCTTTTACATCAAAATCTGGATAAGGCGTTAAAAAATCAAAAACATAATCTTTTTCATGACCAAACCAATCTTCCCAACCTTGATTCCAACCTTCAACCAAAACGCCATCAAATCCATTTTTGGCTGCAAAATCAATGTATTCTTTTACATGTTTTGTATTTGCTCCATGAGTTCCATTTGGTTTCGCTTTAGAATAATCAGTTACTCCAAGTTGTATAGAAGGAAAATCATTCGTGTACGACCAAGAGCTTTTTCCTGTAATCATCTCCCACCAAACACCTACGTATTTCACTGGTTTTATCCAAGAAGTATCCTCAATTTTACATGGTTCATTTAAGTTCAAAGTTATTTTTGAAGCTAATATTTCTCGCGCATCATCACTCACCATGATGGTTCTCCAAGGCGAAGTGCTTGGCGCCTGAATATGACCTTTATCGCCTTTAGCATCTGGTGTTAACCAAGACTCGAAAACCATATTTTTGTCATCCAAATTCAAATTCATACAAGAATAATCAATTAAAGCAGCTTCGTGCAAATTGATATACAAACCATCTGCAGTTTTCATCATCAAAGCCGTTTGAACTCCAGTGTCAGAAAACCAAGTTTGAGAAGCATTTTCAGATCTTGCTTTGCTTGATAAACTTCTAATTTCTGATAATTTGGAAGTGGTATAATCGTATTCTTGAGTGTCATAATCACCAGAAATCCAATAAGCAGTATGGTTTCCTGCCATTGCAAATTGTGTTCTTTCTTCTTTAATTACAAAATAAACAAGGTTTTTCTGTGTTGGAAATTCGTATCTAAATCCCAAACCTTCATCAAATAAACGAAAACGAACAACAATTGTTCTGTCGGTTGATTTTTGATTTAGGCTTACTGCCAATTCATTGTAATGATTTCGAATTTGAGCAACTTCACCCCAAACTGGTTTCCAAGTTTCATCAAATGTTGCCGTTTTTGAATCGGAAACTGAAAAATCGTTTAATAAAGATTGTTTGTCGTTTTTAAGTTCAAGTCCCAACTTACTTTGTTTTATAACTTCTTTATTTTTGTAAGTAAGTTTATAAGTTGGTGTTCCGTCATTTAAAAGCGAAAAAGTCATAGTAAAATTTCCGTTTGGAGATTTTAATTCTTGTGCTTCAACATAATTGATGGCCAAAAGAATGGCGAAAAGGAATAAGATTGTTTTTTTCATTTTACATTTTATTTGACAGTTACTAAATTATTTGGTTTTAAGGTTACTTCTTTTTCATTTACAAAAACTGTAATTGCATTTTCTCCTTCCAGAGAAAGTTTGGTTTCGGTAGGGTTTATTTCTACTTTTAATATTTGATTTCTAAAATTAATTTTAAACGAATAGCCTTCCCATTCTTTTGGAATTTTTGGGGCAAAATGCAACGCGTTATTTTTGACACGCATTCCGCCAAAACCTTCCACAATACTCATCCAAGTTCCCGCCATTGATGTAATGTGACAGCCTTCTTCTACTTCTTTATTGTAATCATCTAAATCCAAACGTGATGTTCTTAAATAGAAGGTATAGGCCATATCCATTTTGTCTAAAACGGCTGCTTGAATAGAATGTACGCAAGGAGAAAGCGAACTTTCGTGAACCGTAAAAGCTTCATAAAACTCGAAATTGCGTTTTAATTCTTCTTTAGAGAAATGTTCTTCAAAGAAATAAAAACATTGCAAAACGTCGGCTTGTTTGATATAAGGCGAGCGTAAAATTCTATCCCAAGACCATTTTTGATTAATTGGTCTCTGGCTTTTATCCAAGTCGGCAACTTTCACTAATTCTTTATCTAAAAACCCATCCTGTTGAAGAAAAACATTCAATTCTTTGGAAAATGGGAAATACATATTTCCCGATACTTTCTTCCAAGATTGCAATTCAGAATCTGATATTTTTACTTTTTCAGAAATTCTTTTATGATCCGATGGATATTCTAGGGCTACTTTTTGAATTTGTTCGTAGGTATAATCCAAACACCATTTAGCAATATAATTGGTATAAAAATTATTATTTACGTTGTTTTCATATTCATTTGGACCTGTAACTCCAAGTATTACATATTGATTTAAATTGGATGAAAAAGTAGCTCTTTGATGCCAAAAACGGGCAATTCCAATTAATACTTCCAATCCTTTTTCGGGAATATAAGAATAATCTCCTGTGAAACGATAATAATTGAAAATCGCAAAGGCAATGGCGCCATTTCTGTGAATTTCTTCAAATGTTATTTCCCATTCGTTATGACATTCTTCACCATTCATAGTAACCATTGGGTACAAAGCAGCGCCATTGGTAAACCCTAATTTTGCTGCGTTTTCGATTGCTTTATCCAATTGATTGAAACGATACGTCAATAAATTTCGAGCTACCTTTTGGTCTTTTGTAGCCATATAAAACGGAATACAATAGGCTTCAGTATCCCAATAAGTAGAACCGCCATATTTTTCGCCAGTGAACCCTTTTGGACCAATATTCAAT
>CALPQA020000307.1 GCA_943325595.2 Auritidibacter sp. Marseille-P8566 | reverse complement strand
TTTTTACGAAAAAGGAAATACAGTAAGTAATTGTTAATAAAATTGTTTTCACTATTTGATAAGATTAAGATATATTTGTAAAATGAATAAAGCATGATTCTGAAAAATTCAGTTTTGTGATTGATTAAAAAAAAAGCCAAAGATGAAGTTTATAGTATCGAGTTCGTACTTATTAAAACAATTACAAGTGTTGGGAAGTGTTATTAACAGTAGCAACACCCTACCTATTTTAGATAATTTCTTATTTGAATTGGACAACAAAACGTTAACCGTTTCTGCATCCGATTTGGAAACTACAATGTCTGCAACCTTAGAGATTGATTCAGAAAGCAAAGGAAGTGTAGCGGTTCCAGCAAAATTATTGTTGGAAATCCTAAAAACTTTTCCTGAGCAACCCCTAACTTTTACTGTTGAAGAAAACAGCACTATCGAAATTAGTTCTAATTCTGGAAAATATGCTTTGGCGTATGCTCCAGGAAATGAGTTTCCGAAATCAGTGAATTTAGACGATCCTTCTACAACATTAGTTCCTGCAGATGTTTTGGCAACTGCGGTAAGCAAAACGATTTTTGCTGCTGGAAATGATGATTTACGTCCAGTAATGTCGGGAGTTTTCTTCCAATTTTCACCAGAAGGATTGACATTTGTAGCAACAGACGCTCACAAATTAGTAAAATATGCTAGAACAGATGTAAAAGCTTCAGAAGTAGCCGATTTTATTATGCCAAAGAAACCTTTGAATATCTTGAAAAGTATTCTTGGAACTTCAGACGCTGAAATCAAAATTGAATACAACGATAGTAACGCAACCTTCTCTTTTGACAATTATATCTTGATGTGTCGCTTGATCGATGGAAAATATCCAAACTATGAAGCGGTAATTCCAAAAGAAAATCCAAATAAATTGATGATTGACAGAATCCAATTCTTGAACTCTGTTCGTCGTGTGGCTATTTTCTCAAATAAAACTACGCACCAAATTCGTTTGAAAATTGCGGGTGCCGAATTGAATATTTCAGCTGAAGATATTGATTATTCTAATAAAGCCGAAGAACGTTTGACGTGTGATTACCAAGGTGATGACATGCAAATTGGATTCAACTCAAGGTTTTTGACAGAAATGTTGACGAACTTACAATCAGACATGATCATGTTGGAAATGTCGTTACCAAATCGCGCTGGAATTCTAACTCCTGTAGATGGACTTGAAGAAGGCGAAACCGTTACAATGCTTGTTATGCCTGTAATGTTAAACAACTAAACCAACCAAACCACTATTTTTATAGTATACAAAAACCGCAATTTCTGAAAGGGAATTGCGGTTTTTTCGTATCTTTAATACGCGAACCCTTAAAAGCAAAATATCATGGAACAATTAACGTATAAAAACTGTCAAAGTTGTGGAATGCCGCTAAAAAAATCTCCAAACGGAGGCGGAACCGAAGCCGATGGAAGCATTAGCAAAAAGTATTGCGCCTATTGCTATGAAAATGGACAATTCAAACAACCCAATATTACTGCGCAACAAATGCAAGTATTCGTTAAAGGTAAAATGAAAGAAATGGGATTCCCTGGTTTTATCGCAGGATTTTTATCAAAAGGGATTCCTAGACTAGACCGCTGGAAAAACAAGTAACATTAAAAGAGACGAAAAAATAAGAGAAAAGAGATAATAGACAAAGAGAAAAGAGACAAAGCTTTACACTATTTTTGTTAAAGCTTTTTTATTTGTGTCTAATTTTTTTACTTTGTTTCTTTTGTGGTAAAAATGGTTATTCGATTCTATTAACTCCCAAATAACCAAATCAACTATTCCTCCTCCACTACTTCGTGGGATTTCGAGTAATTGCGCCATTTTTCAATACATTCCTGCATGTCTTGTGGCAATTCAGTGTCAAAACGCATCATTTCACCCGTTGTTGGATGCACAAAACCTAAAGTCTTGGCGTGCAATGCCTGACGTGGTAATACCTTGAAACAGTTGTCAATAAATTGTTTGTATTTGGTAAACGTGGTTCCTTTCAAAATCAAATTTCCGCCATAACGCTCATCATTAAAAATGGGATGCCCAATGTGTTTCATGTGAACGCGAATTTGGTGCGTTCTACCTGTTTCTAAAATACAAGAAACCAAAGTCACATAGCCAAAACGCTCTAAAACTTTATAATGGGTAACGGCATGTTTACCAATCGTAGGATCTTCAAAAACCGACATTTGCATTCTATCTTTTACGTGACGTGCAATATTTCCTTCAATTGTACCTTCATCTTCTTTGACAGTTCCCCAAACCATGGCAACATATTCTCGTTCAGAAGTTTTTGTTTCAAATTGTTTGGCAAGATGCGTCATTGCTGCCTCCGTTTTGGCAATTACCAAAAGTCCTGTGGTATCTTTATCAATTCGATGTACCAATCCTGGTCGTTCGCTACTGTTCATTGGCAAATTATCAAAATGATACGCCAAAGCATTCACTAACGTTCCTGTATAATTTCCATGTCCAGGATGCACCACAAAATTCGCAGGTTTATTGATGAGCAACAAAGTGTCGTCTTCATACACAATATCAAGCGGAATATTTTCTGGATCTACGCGGTTTTCAAATGGCGGATGTGTCAACATTATCCGAACAATATCCAAAGGTTTTACTCTGTAATTTGATTTTACGGGAACATCATTTACATAAATATCGCCAGCAGTAGCCGCATTTTGAATTTTATTTCGGGTAGCATTCGGAATCAAATTCATCAAAAATTTGTCAATCCTTAAAAGCAATTGCCCTTTGGGAACATCAAATCTAAAATGTTCAAATAATTCCTCTTCAATCTCTTCTACTTCTGTATTCTGATTATTGTTCATTCGGTAATTCTGTACTTATTGTGTCTGTTTGTTCTTCAAATCCTACATTTCCATCGCCAAGAACTAAATCAATTTTGGATGATTTAAAAATTTTATCTCCTGGATTCAATTTTTTTCCGTTGCAATGCATTTCCATAACCATGTCTTTTCCAAGGTACGGTTTATATGTAATTTCTCCTTCTTCTAATCCCAACGATTTCAATGTTGGAACTGCTTGTCGGTATGTTTTTTCAATTAAATTCGGCATTCTAACCATCGTAAAACCCGATGAATTTATCTTAATATATACTTTTCTGTTTATCTTAACTTTAGCACCAGGTAAAGGATCTTGCTCTACAACTGTGTGTTTCGGAAAAGCAGGATTAAAATCAACACTGTCCAAAAGCACATAATCTAAATCCAAATCATCCAACTTGTCTTCTACTTGCTCTTCGCTCATTTTAGCCAAATTTGGAACGGTAATTTCATGCCCATGATCGGTAGTGAAAGTCAACCAATGCATAAACAAATAGCCCAAAACAAACAAGATTGTCAAAGCAACAAATACTTGAACTAAAAAAACTTTACTCTTTAGATAATCCTTAAAACTCATATACTTATATTTATTGCAAAGATATAAAAATAGTAAAGGTAATTCGTTTGAAAAAAAATGATATTTTTGTTAATTATTAGGAGCTATTTCCTGCCATCATTCCAATCCACGCAAAAAAGCGTGGGATTTTCCCTTCTGTCAGGGCTAGGGC
>CALPQA020000306.1 GCA_943325595.2 Auritidibacter sp. Marseille-P8566 | reverse complement strand
CCCAAAACTACATCGGCCTTTTGACCGTTTTTGTCTGGAGCACATAAACTAACAATACGGCCACCATAATTGGTTATGGAGGCCGTTAGATTTCCATTTTTTAGAAAATACAAACCCACTTGTTTTCCATCAATTACCTTGTTGAAGTTTTCTGGATTGAGTAGAGCGCATTCACCATTGTTTAAATTGCTTTGACTGATAGCTCTCGAACAAATGAATAGCGTAAATAGTACCAAAAAAATAGATTGTTTCTTCATTGTTATTTCAATTCTATTTTTTCCACATTTTTGTAGCTATTACCACGAATCGATTCGAAATTCTCCATCATTTCTTTCAATTTTTTGGGTTGGGCTTTGGCAAGGTTGTTTTTTTGACCCACGTCTTTCTTTAGATTGTACAATTGAAACTCTTTATCATTTCCGACTTCAATATTAACTTCCCCCAAAATTGGATCGCCTGGATAAGGAGGAATTATCATCCAATCGCCTTGACGAAAAGCGGTTTTAGTGTTGGCTTCAATGACCAAATTCGCTCTTCCTTTATTGCTTTTACCCATAAAAACATCTAAAAGATTCTGACTGTCTGTGCTTTCTACATCAATATTGACCAACTTGGCTAAAGATTCTAGCCAATCGATTTGGCAAACCAAAGCATCTGAAACCTGAGGCTTAATTTTACCTTGCCAATTCGTAAAAAAAGGCACTCGGGTACCAGCTTCCAAAAGACTGTATTTTCCGCCACGCAAGGGACCATTTGGTTTATGACTACCCAGTTTCTCCACAGCGTCATCAAAATATCCATCGTTCAATACAGGGCCGTTATCACTGGAAAACATAATTAAGGTATTGTCTAAAACCCCTTCATCTTTTAACGTTTTCACTATTTCGCCCACGCAATAATCCGCTTCTAAAATAGCATCGCCTCGTGGACCCATGCCTGATTTTCCAACAAATCTAGGATTGGGGGTACGAGGTACGTGAGGCTGATTTAAAGCATAATACAAGAAAAACGGATTTTCTTTATGGCTTTTTACATACGTTTGTGCTTTGGCAAGGAAATGATCTGCAAGATCAACATCGCTCCAATTGGCACTAGCTCCTCCGGATACAAAACCAATGCGGGGAATGCCGTTTACAATGGAACCATTATGACCATGATGCCATTTCATGGTGGTCAATTCAGGATTTTCTTTACCAGTGGGTTGCCCAGGAAAATTTTTATCGTAATTTACTGATATGGGATCTTTACTATTCAGATTTACTACTTTACCATTATCGATATAAATGGTGGGCACTCTGTCTTGAGTGGCGGCCATGACATAGGAATAATCAAAGCCCACGTCATTAGGACCTGCGTCTAATTGTTTATTCCAATCCACAATTCCTGTCCCCAAACCCAAATGCCACTTGCCCACAACGGCAGTTTGATATCCTTTTTCTTTTAACATTTTTGGAATGGTCAATTGCTCCTTACCAATCAATAATGGGGCTGAACCTGGAAGGATTTTGGCGTCTTTATTGCGCCAAGGATAAACCCCTGTGAGAAGAGCATACCGACTTGGAGTACAGGTAGCCGAAGTAGCATAACCGTTTGTAAATCGAACTCCTCCATTGGCTAAAGCGTCAATGTTAGGAGTTTTTATTGTTGTTGCACCATAACAACTTAAATCTCCGTATCCTAAATCATCCAAATAGATAAAAACAATATTAGGTTTTACTGTTTTGTTTGTGGTTTGACATGAGCCTTTTAAACTGACAGTAAGCGCTAAAAGGCTTAAAAAAACAGCTGTGAATTTCATTTACTAACGGTTTTATTTTTTTGATTTTCTATTCTTTTTTACTAATGGAAAAATTTCAGATTCCACTCTTGCGGTTTGAGCCAATTTAATAAACTCCTCTTTAAGTTCAGGCATTGAGTCGGCTAGATTATTTTTCTCAAACGGATCTTTGGCCAGATTATAAATTTCAATATTTTGTTTTTGGCTTGTCTTATCATAAACAAAATTTGCCTTCATATCCCCTTTTCGGATAGCTTGACTTTGGCTGCGTTCCCAATACAGATAATCGTGTTGTTTTTGCTTATCAGCTTTTCCTAATAGTGTAGGTAAATAAGAAATTCCGTCAATATTCTCTGGTGTTTTCACCTTTGCAATCTCGGCACAAGTAGGCAAGAAATCCCAAAAAGCGGAGATATGATTACTACTGCTTCCAGGAATAATTTTTCCTTTCCAAAAAGCAATTAAAGGGGTTTTAATACCACCTTCATACACTTCGGATTTTCTTCCTCTTAAATCTCCACCAGTATGCAGGTAACTATCTTCTTCCTTAGTAAGTGCCGATCCATTATCACTTGCGAAAATTATTAAGGTATCATCCAATAGATTCAGTTCTTTTAATTTAGCCACAATTTCGCCTACTTCTTGATCTAATCTCGACGTTAATGCAGCATATTTCGGAACACTGAATTCTTCAGAATGGGCTTCCCCAACAGGAAATCCGGTTTTTTTGGCATAATACTCCAAGGTTTTATCATCCGGCTGGTGATAAGGCTCATGAGGCAATGTAGGGCAAAAATACAGGAAGAAAGGTTTGTTTTTATTTACTTCGACAAACTCTATTGCTTTATCTTTAATAAGATCTGCACTATAAACAGAATAGGGAGTCTCCATATTTGCATTTAATTCTACAAGGTCATTTTTACGTAAATAAGAAGTGAAATAATTATGAGCATGAATCTGGCCATTATAACCATAAAATTGGTCAAAACCTTGATTGTTTGGAGATCCTTCTGAAGCTGGATAACCAAGTCCCCATTTTCCAAAAGCTCCTGTAGTATATCCAGCAGTCTTCAAAATTTCGGCCACGGTAATTTCAGTTGCTGGAATTGGTTCATTGCCTTCGTAAGGAAGTGGTTTATTGTCTCTTATATAAGCATGCCCAGTATGCTTGCCTGTCATTAAAGCACCTCGCGATGGGGCACAAATATTGGAACCACAATAATGATTGGAGAACTTCATTCCCTCTTTTGCCAATTGATCAATGTTTGGGGTTTCGATTATTTTTCCGCCATAACTCCCCAACTCATTGTACCCCATATCATCAGCTAAAATGAAAACTATATTGGGTTTTTTATTGTTTTTTGAACTGTTTTTTATTTCTTGGGCTTGTATCCCAAATGCAGCTAGCAGGATTGCAAAAGCTAGTATATTTTTAGTATTCATTTTTGTCTTTATATTTAAATTAATTTTCTCCATCTTTTTCAACAAAACCTGTAGGTATTGGAACTGTTTTTTTTCCAAATACCTCAAAAAACTTGTCAAACATACTATAATACTTGTCTTTATACAGTTTTTTGATTTTTTCCTCCCGAATCTGTGGATAGTAATCAAAAACGTCTCCTTTACCAAGTACTCTAGGGTCTTTTTGTTTTTTTAAATCGGCTTCCATCTTCGTTTTTAGTTCTTTTATTAAGGAAAAGTATTGGGGGTCAGATGCGATATTGGTGACGCAATCAGGATCTTTTTCTAAATCAAAGAGCTCATCAGCAGGGCGTTTGCCAAAAGATAATGTAAAATAATTATAATCTTTATCCCCTTCTTTTAAACCCGTCAAATAGTTT
>CALPQA020000305.1 GCA_943325595.2 Auritidibacter sp. Marseille-P8566 | reverse complement strand
GGACATGCGCGCCTCGTTTTCTGAGGAAAAAGACAGAAATATTTACAGCCGATTTAGCAACCCAAACACAACTGAATTTGTTGAAAAAATTTGCAAAATGGAAGGTGCCGAAGCTGGTTATGCCTTTGCTACTGGAATGGCTGCCGTGTATTCTACTTTCGCTGCCTTGTTGAATTCTGGGGATCATATTGTTTCTGCGGGTAGTGTTTTTGGTTCTACCCATGCTCTTTTTACCAAGTATTTTCCAAAATGGAACATTCAAACTTCCTATTTTGATATTAATAAACCGGAAACCATTGAGAGTTATATTACTGAAAACACAAAAATTCTTTATGCTGAATCACCAACAAATCCTGCGGTTGATCTTTTAGATTTGGAATATCTAGGACAAATTGCCAAAAAGCACAACCTAATTTTAATCATCGACAACTGTTTTGCGACGCCTTATATTCAAAATCCGATTCAATTTGGAGCTCATTTGGTAATCCATTCTGCTACAAAATTAATTGATGGTCAAGGCCGAGTTTTGGGCGGAGTAACTGTTGGACGTGAGGATTTAATCCGTGAAATTTATTTGTTTTCTAGAAATACAGGTCCTGCTTTGTCGCCATTTAATGCATGGGTATTATCTAAAAGTCTTGAAACTTTAGCGGTTCGTCTTGAAAAACATTGTGAAAATGCACTGGCTGTTGCCGAATTTCTTGAAAAGCATCCCAACGTGAAATTGGTGAAATATCCGTTCTTGAAATCGCATCCACAATATGAAATTGCCAAAAAACAAATGCGCTTGGGAGGCAATATCGTAGCTTTTGAAATTGAAGGAGGCTTAGAAAGTGGACGGAAGTTTTTAGACAAAATAAAACTCTGCACCTTATCCGCAAATTTGGGAGATACCCGAACAATTGTAACCCATCCGGCATCAACAACGCACAGTAAATTATCTGTTGAAGAACGTTTGGCGGTGAGTATTACTGACGGATTGGTTCGTGTTTCTGTAGGTTTAGAAACCGTAAAAGATGTAATTACCGATTTAAATCAAGCATTGTCTTAAAAATTTCACGATATTTGACTCACTTATTCGAGAAGAAAAAAACAACAATATGCTTTCAAAAAAAACAAAATACGGAATTAAAGCACTGACTTTTTTGGCTCGCCAAGAAAATCTAAAACCCGTTCAAATTGCAGAAATTGCAAAAAACGAGCAAATTTCTGTAAAGTTTTTAGAAAGTATCCTTTTGTTATTAAGGCATTCTGGATTTCTGGGTTCTAAAAAAGGAAAAGGTGGTGGTTACTATCTAATAAAAGATCCGAAAGACATTAATATGGCTAATGTGTATAGAATTTTAGAAGGACCAATAGCGCTTTTGCCATGTGTAAGTCATAATTTCTACGAAAAATGTGACGATTGCATTGATGAAGCGAGTTGTTCAGTTCATAAACTAATGACCGAAATTCGAGACAATACACTAATGATATTGGAAAATAACACTTTAGCCGATATTTCTTTTAACAATTAAATTTTACTGATTAAGTCATCTCTAAACAGGTGATAAAGCAAACTAAGACTTTTTTGGATTAAAAAAACAAAAAATCAGTGAATTCTAGACTGATAAGTTTTGTGATTTAACAAAAAATAGTATTTTTGCAGTATTAATCTACTATTCCGATAGGGTAATAGATTTAAATATAAAAGATTAAATTATGATTAAAAAAATAACTAAAAATATTAATGATACTGTTGGAGTAATGCAAAATAGTTTTTTTGCAAAACAACTTTGGGTTATTGTTCCAATAGTATTAATCGCAGTACTATTGACTGTTTTGGCCTACAATCATTATACAGATTTTACGTGGGACGGTTTTTTTGCAGGTTTTAATCAAGAATTTTTAATATTTTTCGGAATTGGAATTTTTGCCCAAATGGTTGATGGCACTTTGGGAATGGGCTACGGAGCCACATCCACTTCTTTTTTATTGGCATATGGAGTTCCCCCTGCAATCAGTAGTACTGGAGTTCACGTCTCTGAAATGTTTACGACAGGCGCTTCTGCAATCTCGCATTATAAATATGGGAACATCAACAAAAAATTGGTAAAACATCTTTTAATTCCAGGAGTTTTGGGTTCAATTACTGGAGCCTATTTGCTTTCTGATGCAATAGATGGTGAGGCAATCAAACCTTTCATAGCGTTATATATGATTGTTTTGGGAGTTATAATTATTAGAAAAGCTTTGCAAAACAACATTATAAAAAAGAAAACGAAATACCTTGGGTTTTTGGCTTCTTTTGGAGGTTTTATGGATGCCGTTGGTGGTGGCGGTTGGGGACCAATTGTGACTTCAACATTGCTTGGACGCGGAAGACATCCTCGATATACCATTGGTTCAGTGAATACCGCCGAATTTGCAGTTTCCTTTGCTAGCGGCGTGACATTTATGATTTTTGGTGGAATTCAAGGATGGCAGGTTATTATTGGATTGATTTTAGGAGGCGTGATTGCTGCTCCAATTGCTGCCAGATTGGTTAATAAAATCCAAAGAAAACCTATGATGATTGCAGTAGGAATCTTAATTATCATTTTGAGTTTAAGAACATTATCTAAATTATTATAATGAGCACAACAACAGTAAATACCTTATTGACTAAAACCAAAGGACTTTCTATTGAAGAAACCTTGGCTTTTTTGACTAATGAATACAAGGATAAAGTGGTTTTTTCGACTTCTTTTGGTCAGGAAGATCAAGTGATTACTGCTTTAATTGCAACAAACGATTTTCCGATTACCATTTTTACTTTGGACACAGGCAGATTATTTCAGGAAACTTATGATGTTTTTCACAAGACCTTGAAAAAGTATAAAAAAGAAATAAAAGTATTTTTTCCGGAAGCTACGGCTGTAGAAAAATTATTGGAGGAAAAAGGACCTAACAGTTTCTATGAGTCGGTCGAGAACAGAAAACAATGTTGTTTCATTCGAAAAGTAGCGCCGTTAACCAAAGCATTAAAAGGAAATGCAATTTGGATTACCGGTTTAAGAGCTGAACAATCTGAAAACAGAAGTGATTTAGACTTTTTTGAATATGATGCTCATTTTGATATTATCAAATTCAATCCATTGTTGAAATGGACTTTGAAAGAAGTCGAAGATTATTTAGAAAAAAATAACGTGCCACAAAATGCACTTCACAAACAAGGATTTGTAAGTATTGGTTGCGCTCCGTGTACCAGAGCAATTGAGCCTGGCGAAGAAATTAGAGCTGGAAGATGGTGGTGGGAATCGAGCCATAAAGAATGTGGGTTGCACCAAAAGTAATTTTAAATTATGAATTATAAATGATAAATGACTGTTGGAATTTTTAAATTTTTCAATCATTTAAATCTTTAAATAAAACAAATGAGTTCCATATTAAAAACAAATGCTTTAGAAAGCGAAGCAATTTATATTTTTAGAGAAGTTATTTCTCAGTTTGACAAGCCAGTTTTACTTTTCTCTGGTGGAAAAGATTCTATTACTTTGGTAAGATTGGCACAAAAAGCATTTTTCCCTGCAAAAATTCCTTTCCCATTGTTGCACGTAGATACGGGTCATAATTTTCCTGAAACAATTGCATTTAGAGATAAATTAGTTGC
>CALPQA020000304.1 GCA_943325595.2 Auritidibacter sp. Marseille-P8566 | reverse complement strand
CAGTTGGTGTTAAATAATTTCCACCATTTTGTTCACTAGTATGAACCTTATTAGAAATTACCCAAAGTCCCGGGTTTCTTCCGTTATTTATTTGACCTCCCAAAAAACCATGGTAAGTTCCATCATTGTCGGCCGCACTTGGTTTAATCCAACATTCCATTGTAAAATTAGCGACTGTACCATTGATATTGGCAAAAACTGGTGTATTGGTATTTACATAATCGCTTGATCCACCAAAATTTAAACTATTTCCTGGTGTTTGTGCAAAAGTTGAATTACCAAAAAAATAAAATAAAAAAAACAGCAACAATAATTTTTTTGAGAGTAGAACTTTTGCAATTGCAATTAATCGGAAGTGTAGGTTTTTGAACATATATTTCTAATAAAAATTGTCCGCAAAAATAATTTATGAAAATGAATTTTACAATAAAATAAATTTGTAATATGTCCAGTTTTTAGTATTTTTGGACAAATTATAAATTTTTTTTATTTTAACGTATTGTTTTTCAACTATTTGTGTAAACAAAATAATTCTCTATAATGCTACTATATATTTCTATTTTACTGATTCTATTATCATTAATTCTAATTATTTACAATTGGAATATAAACAAAAATGCTATTTACATGGCGCTTTTCTTTGTATTACTCGCCGTTTACGGATTAACCCATTACTTGACTTTATATGGCAATTCCGTATTTTGGTTGGCACTTTTTTTTAATACAATTTCTCCTTTTATGCTACTCTCGGGACCTTTTTTATATTTTTATACTAGAGGTACATTAAAGGGCACACAAGGGCTAAAACTGTTTGATACTATTCATTTTATCCCTGCAATTATTCACTTTATAGGAATATTTCCTTACTTATTAACTTCTTTTGATTACAAAAAATCAATTGCAAAAATGATTATTGATAATTTTGATACAATAAAAACTATTCCTTTAAATATATTTTTCAATTATCAATTCAATTTTATTTTCCGCATTTGTCTGTTGACTTTATATGTATTTTATTCTATCTTTTTATTGTGGAAATTTTCAAAAAAGAAAAATTTTAATAGTAACATTTTAGAAAAACAATTTAGAATAAACTATCGCTGGCTTCAGCTATTACTAGGATTAGTATTGTTTTTGATTATTAACTTTTTGATTTTAACTTTTTACTTCTTCTATTATAATGAAGGACAGTTGAAGAGTAATGCTTTTATTATTAATAGTACAACTGGAATTTCTTTTATTTTTTTAGTTTTCGGAGTACTCTTTTTTCCAGAGATTTTATACGGTTTACCAAATCAAAATGAATTCAAAAAGAATTCAAATAATAAAATTCCAAAAAGTATAAAATCACTAAAGTCGCTAAATAAAGTATCAAAAAAAAATTATGAAGATCCTCTTGTAAAATTATCGGAAAGAATACTAGTCTACTTTGAAAAAGAAAAACCGTACTTAAAACCGAATTTTTCTATAGCTCAGATTGCTTTAAAAATGGAAGTTCCACAAAATCATGTTTCCTATTGTATCACTTCGATTTATAAAACGAAATTTTCAAAAATGAAAACAAAATTAAGGGTGGAACAAACAAAGATCTTTTTACGGGAATCTGTTCATTCTAAAATTACAATTGATGGCATAGCACAATTAGCAGGATTTAATTCTCGCTCAAGTTTTTATATTGCCTTTAAAGAAGAAACTGGTATTACACCAAGTGATTATTTAAAATCAATTATTGCTAATGAGGAATTCAATGAAGATGAATTATAGTGTATAAGAAATTTTATTAATAATTAATCAATTCCAATAAAGCGGTTTCAAATCTTGCTTTAGGCAAATATTGATCTTCTAATGCTTTTGTGAACGGAATTGGCGTTTCTAAACTCGCTACTCGTTTTACAGGCGCATCTAAAAACTCAAAACAATTTTCCATAATCAAAGAAGAAATATCACTTGCAATTCCTCCAAATAAGGAATCTTCTTGATAAATAATTGCTCTTCCTGTTTTCTTCACTGAGGCAAAAATAGCCTCTGTATCCAACGGTTGTAAAGTTCTTAAATCTAAAACATCAGCAGCAATTTCGGGGTTTTTATCCAAAGTTTCTAAAGCCCAATGAACGGCTGCTCCAAAAGCAATAATTGTAACTTGGGTTCCTTCTCTTAATAAAGCAGCTTTTCCTAACGGTAAAGTATAATAGTCTTTTGGCACTTCTTGATGAATACTGCGATACAATTGTTTGTGCTCGAAGAACATAACAGGATTTGGATCATTTATAGAAGCATTCAACAAACCTTTAGCATCGTACGGAAATGCTGGATAAACTACTTTTAAACCTGGCGTTTTTGTAAACCAAGCCTCATTAGTTTGTGAGTGAAATGGTCCTGCTTGTGTTCCTCCTCCGCAAGGCATCCGAATCACCACATCGGCTTTTTCTGACCATCTGTAGTGCGATTTGGCAAGCAAATTTACAATTGGATTGAATCCTGTAGAAACAAAATCGGCAAATTGCATTTCTACAATTGCTTTATATCCATTTATTGACAACCCCATTCCTGCTGAAACTACGGCGCTTTCGCAAATTGGTGTATTTATAACTCGTTCTTTTCCGAATAGTTCTACAAAACCATCTGTTATTTTGAATGCGCCGCCATATTCGGCAATATCTTGCCCCATAATTACTAAATTCGAATGGCGTTCCATTGATTGACGCAAACTACTTGAAATAGCATCTATTAAACGAATATCTTCCATTTCATTTGAAGGCGCAACTTCTTCTAATTCAAATGATTGATAAATATCATTTAATTCTTCATTGTAATTGGCTTCTATTTCAGGTTCTGAATTGGCAAGCACCAAACTTTCATCAATTGTAGCAATAATTTCGGTATGCAATTGCGAATCAAAATCGGCAGTTAAAATTCCACTTTCAGATAAAAATTTCCTGTAATTATCAACAGGATCTTTAATAGCCCACATATCCATCAATTCTTGAGGAACGTATTTCGTGCCACTCGCCTCTTCGTGCCCACGCATTCGAAACGTTTTAAATTCTAATAAAATTGGTCTTGGATTATCTAACATGGATGCTTTCAATTCCGAAACTAAATTGTAAACTTCTAAAATATTATTTCCGTCAACAATATGGCTTTCCATTCCGTAACCAATTCCTTTATCGGCTAAATTCTCGCAACGGTATTGCTCATTTGTTGGTGTTGAAAGTCCGTATCCATTATTTTCAATTATAAATAATACAGGTAATCCCCAAACAGACGCAATGTTTAAAGCTTCGTGAAAATCACCTTCTGATGTGGCTCCTTCTCCAGTAAAAACAGCTGTGATTTTACCATTTTTCTTTAATTTATTGGCTAAAGCAATTCCATCTGCAACACCCAATTGTGGTCCCAAGTGAGAAATCATTCCAATTATATGAAATTCTTGTGTTCCAAAGTGAAAACTTCTGTCACGCCCTTTTGTAAATCCATTTGCTTTTCCTTGCCATTGTGAAAATAAACGATACAACGGAATATCTCTTCCTGTAAAAACACCCAAGTTTCTGTGCATTGGTAAAATGTACTCATCTTTGTCTAAAACGGCGGTAATACCAACAGAAATAGCCTCTTGACCAATTCCAGAAAACCATTTTG
>CALPQA020000303.1 GCA_943325595.2 Auritidibacter sp. Marseille-P8566 | reverse complement strand
GCGAATTTGCCACAATATGTAAAAGAAGCCTACAAGCGTTTCTTAGAAAATAAAATTCGTGAAAACTGGGATTTCTCAGGAGTTCCAATCGATATTTACATTAGAGAAAAATAAGCAATAAGCCTCAAGTAATTGGGGCTTTTTTTTAGCGCAATAACTTCTTCGCTTTCTCCTGAATAATCGAAGCCACAGTTTTGTTTTCAATTTTACTTTCCAACCAAGAAATAATATCCAAATACAGAAAAGCACGTTTCTCATAAGGATGGTTTTCAAAGGTTTTCAAACGAGTATGTAGTTTTTTAAATTCTCCTTTCAATTGATGTGGAAAAATGGAACCCAAATTACGTAAGAATTTAATCATTTCTCTTTGCACCTCGTGCAAGTCGTTCATCTTGATTAGAAATTTGTAAGTGCTTTTTAATTGTACTTCCAAATGGTAATCCATTCCGCATTCATAATGGGCTACTAAACTTAATACCCGCGCAAAACACATCAAATCTTCCCGCATGGTCAAGTTTTTGTTGTCGATAATTTTCTTCAAATATTCGATGCATTTTCTATTGTCTCCAGCACCAAAATAAAGACTTGCGATTTTGTAATAAAACACCATTATGTGGTGCTCGTCTATTCGGTCCTCATTGATTTTCAAGTTTTTCAGTACTTCGTCAACCAAGTACTTTCCGCCTTCAAAATCGCCTTCTAAAAAGTGTAAATTGAATTTACTATTATAATAACATATAAAATACAAAGAAGCAGTATTGTCATTTTTAGGAAATTCTTCTTTAGAAATCGTCTGTTCTAATTGCTGTAAAACATCTTTTGAGTAGGATTTATGTTTTATAAGGTACAAACATTCCAATAAATAGCTGTTTCCTTTAATGTACCAAACGGGATTCAGATAAATCATTTGTGGATTATCATTAAATAAATGTACCCATTTACTCGCATATTTATAGCAGGAAAGGAAATCTTGAATCAAAAAACTATGCCATAAATGTGCTTTGTAAAGCCACAATTTTTCTCGAAATCCAAGTTCCTCAATTTGATACTCTGGCATTCTATTATTGAAATAATCTGTAATTTCTTGCATTTCCAAATCGCTTTTGGCATACCCCGTTTTGAGCATAATGCTGTACAACTGAAGTGAAATATTGGATAGCTTACTGGCAATTACGTTTTGTTGGCTCAATTCCTTGGCTTGAATAGAAAGTTCGTCCGCGCGGTCTTCAATGCTTCTGGTGATGTATTGCGACTCGATGATTTTTTCTAATTCAACAATTTCAAAAGCAATATTTTTTTCTTCGTTTTCAAGTGCAATTAATTTGGTGCGGTCTAAAATTTTCAAACTTTGCTTGTACAACCCTTTATGGTATAAAATAGTTGCAAAATCCAATTGTTCTCTAATTTGAATTCGAATATTTTGATTTACAGGATTCAGTCGCAAACTCACTAATATCTGTTTGTATAAATGCGCCTTTAAATTCGATAATTGTAATTTGGTAACAATCTTACTTTTCAAAATTTCCTCTTCATTATATTCATTCATTTTATCCAAGAGATTGAAAAGCAACAAAAATTTAGCATCTACATTTACCCCTAATCGGTTTACGTAGAGTTTGAATTGTCTTTTTTCTGATTTAGAAAGCGAACAAATGAGAACAAATAAATTATCTTTTGATGTGTTTGCCATCGTAAAAAATGAGCTATTAATTACCTGAAAATCAATTATTTAAAACTTATATTTTTTCGTTTAATACTGTAGATGAAAACAATTAATTGCATCCATAAACATCCACAATATATACATTCGTAACGAGAAAATAAAATTAAGATTAATTATTGATATGGATAATCAAAAAGTACAAATATTTGACACCACTTTGCGCGATGGAGAACAGGTCCCTGGATGTAAACTAAATACAGATCAGAAGTTAATTATTGCGAGTCGTTTAGACGAATTGGGTGTTGATGTTATAGAAGCTGGTTTTCCGGTTTCTAGTCCAGGAGATTTTAATTCTGTTGTTGAAATTTCTAAAATTGTAAAAAATGCATCGGTTTGTGCCTTAACAAGAGCTGTTAAAAATGACATTGAAGTGGCTGCTCAAGCACTTAAATTTGCATTGAAACCAAGAATTCATACAGGAATTGGAACTTCCGATTCTCATATTAAATATAAATTTAACGCTTCTAGAAACGAAATTATTGATCGTGCTGCAGAAGCGGTTGCATTTGCCAAAACCTTTGTTGATGACGTTGAATTTTATGCCGAAGATGCTGGTAGAACGGATAATGAATTCCTTGCATTGGTTTGTAGCGAAGCCATAAAAGCAGGGGCGACAGTACTAAATATTCCCGACACAACAGGCTACTGCCTTCCGGGGGAATATGGTGCAAAAATCAAATACCTTAAAGAAAACGTAATCGGAATTGAAAAAGCAATTCTTTCTTGCCACTGCCATAATGATTTGGGAATGGCTACTGCCAATTCTATTTCGGGGGTTATTAATGGTGCGCGTCAAATTGAATGTACCATCAATGGAATAGGGGAGCGAGCAGGAAATACAGCTTTAGAAGAAGTGGTTATGATTTTGCGTCAACACCCAGATTTAGGTTTGGATACGAATATCAATGCTAAATTATTATACGATACAAGCCGAATGGTTTCTGAAAGTATGGGTATGTTCGTTCAGCCTAACAAAGCAATTGTAGGTGCCAATGCCTTTGCGCACAGCTCTGGTATACACCAAGACGGAATGATAAAAAATAGTACTACCTATGAAATCATGGATCCAAGAGATGTAGGTGTCACCGAATCGGCAATTATTTTAACAGCTCGTAGCGGAAGAGCAGCTTTGGCATACCGCGCTAAAAAAATTGGTTACGAATTGACAAAATTGCAATTGGACATTGTTTACAATGAGTTTTTGAAATTTGCCGACAGCAAAAAAGAAGTGATTGATGGCGATGTGCATCAAATTATTAAAATAAGTAATATTGGAATTTTAGTTTAAAATGGAGAAAAAAACATTATTCGATAAAGTTTGGGACAGTCACGTGGTTACTAGTGTTCCAAACGGACCTCAAGTTTTATATATAGACAAACATTTAATTCATGAAGTTACGAGTCCTCAGGCTTTCGCCGAATTGGAAGAGCGTAACATTCCTGTTTTTAGACCCAATCAAATCATGGCTACAGCCGATCATAATGTGGCTACCATAAACCAACATTTACCAATTGTAGATGATTTGTCCAGAAATCAGATTGAAATGTTGACAAAAAATTGCGCTAAAAACGGAATTGAATTATACGGATTAGGACACGAATACCAAGGAATTGTGCACGTAATTGCACCCGAATTAGGAATTACTCAACCCGGAATGACGATAGTTTGCGGTGACAGTCACACTTCTACACACGGTGCTTTTGGAACAATTGCTTTTGGAATTGGTACCAGCCAAGTGGCACAAGTTTTTGCAAGTCAGTGTTTATTGCTCGAAAAACCAAAAAGTTTGCGCGTCAATGTAAACGGAAAATTAGCAAAAGGCGTTCTTGCCAAAGATGTTATATTATACATAATTTCAAAAATCGGAACCAATTCTGGCACCGGTTATTTCTGTGAATATGCAGGAAATGTTTTCGAAGAAATGAGCATGGAAGGACG
>CALPQA020000302.1 GCA_943325595.2 Auritidibacter sp. Marseille-P8566 | reverse complement strand
CTTTCAAGTTAAAATCGGATAATAATGCTATCAAAATAAAATACGATTACCCTGAAAGAGGTTATATTTATGACAGATATGGCAAATTATTGGTTGCCAATCAACCCTCATATGATATAATGGTGATTCCTCGTGAACTAAAAAAAATTGACACCACAGAATTTTGTCTTTTACTAAATATCACGAAAGAGTATTTTAATGAAAGAATGGCTAAGGCCAAAATATACAGTCCAAGATTACCTTCGGTATTTTTACCTCAGTTGAATAAACTAGAATATGCAGCATTTCAAGAAAAAATACGAAAATTTGAAGGTTTTTATATCCAAAAACGTTCTTTAAGAGATTATCAAGTTGCTGTTGGCGCTAATGTTTTCGGATTTATTACACAAGCAAGTGAAAAAGAAGTAGCTAAAAATCCTTATTACAATAGTGGTGATTTAATTGGTAAGCAAGGAGTTGAGGAGAGTTACGAAATAACCTTGAGAGGTGTAAAAGGAGTAAAATACATTCAAAAAGACAAATACAACAGAGAAATTGGTTCTTATAAAGAAGGAAAATACGATACCATTGCTGTTCAAGGGGAAGACATAAACCTATCTATTTCTGCAGAATTGCAAAAATACGGGGAAGAATTAATGATTAACAAACGAGGTGGAATTGTTGCAATTGAACCTTCTACAGGTGAGATTTTATCTTTGGTAACAGCGCCATCTTATGACCCATCAATTCTCGTAGGAAGACAACGTTCTAAAAATTATACTTTATTGTACCGGGATTCCATTGCAAAACCACTTTTCGATAGAGGATTATTAGCGGAATATCCCCCAGGTTCACCGTTTAAAATTATGACTGGCCTTGTTGGACTTCAAGAAAAAGTAATTGATGTTAATACCACTTTTGTGTGTAATCATGGTTTTGCTTATGCAAGAGGTAGATTCCAAGGATGTCACTGTGGTGGGGGCGTACGTGATCTTCATGTGGGTATATACAAATCTTGTAATGCCTATTTTTCAAACGTTTATTTACGAACTATCGCAAAATATGTAAAACCCACTGACGCAGTCGATGTATGGAGCAATCATATAAAAAGTTTTGGGTTAGGGAAATTCATGGGTTATGATTTACCAACGGGTAAAAAAGGAAAAATTCCAAATTCGAAAACCTATAAAAAAATGTATCCTGACTGGGGCTGGAGCGGAAAAACAATTATTTCAAATGCCATTGGACAAGGAGAAGTTTTGATGACACCAATTCAATTGGCCAATATGATGGCTACTGTTGCCAACAAAGGATATTATTATACGCCTCACATCATCAAAAAAATTGAAGGGGAAGTTATTGATAAAAAATTCAGAACAAAGCATGTAACCACGATAGATAAGAAACATTTCGCACCTATGATTGAAGGTTTATTCGATGTTTACAATCTAGGAACTGCCTACGCTCTAAAAGTGGAAGGAATAGATATTTGCGGTAAAACCGGAACAGCAGAAAATTTTGCAAAAATAGATGGCAAAAGAACAAAAATGGAAGACCACTCGATATTTGTAGCTTTTGCACCAAAAGATCACCCTAAAATAGCAATCGCAGTTATGATTGAAAATGGAGGTTTTGGGGCAACAATTGCGGGACCTATAGCCAGTTTAATGATTGAAAAATACCTTCGTAAAAAAATTACTAGAACTGATTTAGAAATCCGTGTTCTAAGCACCAGTTTACAAGGAAGGTATGCCAAATTAGGTGGACTTTCAGATGCTGTAAAATTAGAATTACGAAAAAAAGATTCCATTTTAAAAAGTAAAATAATCGTTCCAAAGACCAATTAGAATCTAGAAAACGAAATTAATAAGCGATTCATTACAGATGAAAAACCAAAGCGTAACAAGTAACATAGATTGGATAAGTGTAGCTATCTATTGTATTCTAGTAATACTAGGTTGGCTTAACATTTATTCTTCTTCCCTATCATCATCTGTGGAAGATGCTTCCCTTTTTGATTTTACTCAGATTTACGGAAAACAGATGTTGTTTATTTTCTTTACTATTCCGCTCATTTTTATTATTTTGGCAATAGATGGGAAGTTTTATGAAAAATATTCAAGTGTCATATTTGGAGTTGCTTTGGTTTTATTAGCAGGCCTTTTTGTGGCAGGAAAAACAATAGCTGGACAACGTTGTTGGTATGCAATTGGTAGTTTCACAATTCAACCGTCAGAGTTTGCAAAAGCAGCAACGGCATTGGCTTTAGCCAAATACTTAAGTGATGTACAAGTTAGTTTAAAAGAGGTGAACCGACAAATTCAAGCTTTACTAATTGTGTTTCTTCCAGTGATGCTAATTTTACCACAACCTGATCCCGGAAGTGCCTTAATTTATAGTGTTTTTATTCTTGTTTTATATCGTGAAGGTTTGCCTTCTTGGTACGTTTGGACAGGATTTATTGCCATACTTCTATTTGTCTTATCATTGATTTTTGAGCCTTGGGCTGTTGCTTTAATGGCGTTAATTACGATAATTATAATCTATTTAAAAAGCAGATTGTCTGACAGAAACATCATTGCTAGTGCACTTATATTTGTAATGATTTCTGGATTTGTATTCTCTGTAGATTATGTTTTTGACCATGTTTTTAAACAACACCACCGCGACCGTTTCAATATTTTACTAGGAAAAGAAGTGGATATGAAAGGTATTGGTTACAACACGAATCAATCTGAAATTGCTATTGGTTCTGGAGGTTGGTTTGGAAAAGGATTTCTGGAAGGAACGCAAACTAAAGGTGGTTTTGTACCTGAACAACACACCGATTATATTTTTACCACTGTGGGTGAAGAATGGGGATTCCTTGGTTCACTTGTAGTAATTGGATTATTTTTAGGACTCTTTTTAAGAGTTATTTACCTTGCCGAAAGACAAAAAACAAAATTCAGTAGGGTTTATGGACAATGTGTCGCGGGAATTCTCTTCATACATTTCTTTGTGAATATTGCAATGGTTGCTGGAATTTTCCCCACTATTGGAGTTCCACTTCCTTTCTTTTCTTATGGAGGTTCGGGACTTTGGGGCTTTACCATTTTATTGTTTATCTTCCTAAAAATGGATGCTAACAAAGTGAATGAATGGTAATTGATTTGGGAAATAACACATTAAAAAGCCCAAGATTTGTAATCACTTTTTCGTTCTAGATCATTTTCAATAGCATCATTTAACTGGGGATAAAAGTCAATTCCGGTCATTTTTTCAATAGCATCAGCAGATACTACAAACGAGTACAAAGGTTCATGACTTTTTTTACTTGGCACTAAAAAAGCGATCATTTTGTATTTACCATTATAATTACAAAAGAGAATTTTATAAAAATAATTTGGGACTGCGACCTTTTCAAAACCAATTGTAGGCAATCCTTTTTGAAGAATTCCACCAGTTACAACATAAATTCCATTGTATTTTTGCGCCCAATATCTTGTTTTTTCTTCTAATTGTTTCCAAATCCCATCATTAAAATTGTGTCTTTGAGGAGAAATATTGGAAGTGAAAAACGTTTCATCATAAGCAGTTTTAGAAAATCGCATGTCTGCTGCAGCACACAAATGACCTCTGTCAAATCCTGATTTTTTATAATTGTCCGAAGCTGCCGATTCAGTTACTACTTTTGGATCTTCTTTAAATCT
>CALPQA020000301.1 GCA_943325595.2 Auritidibacter sp. Marseille-P8566 | reverse complement strand
TTGACAGCATCATCGCCAGTAATTCCAAATAGAACTTATAGAATTAAATTAGCCATTGGAGACTATTATGACAGTAATTATGATTCTGCCGTTTTCATTAAAGGGGGTAGTTTTACAACAACAACTAATTTAGGTCCGGATAATACAATCTGTCAAGGAGAACAAATAATTTTAAATAGCGGTATAAACCCGCTATTTACAATTTCTTGGACGCTAAATGGAGTCGTAATTCCTGGTGAAAACGCCGTAAATTTAGTAGTAACTCAGCCTGGAACCTATGGCGTAATTGGAGGGATTCCCTCTTCTGGCTGCAGAATTACAGATGAAATTGTTATTTCAGACCTTTCGGTTCAAGCACTAAATAATTTGTCGGTTTGCAATTCTGGGGCGGTGAACTATCAATATGATTTAGCACAAAACAATCTTACAACTTTGGGATTAAGTGCTGCGGATTATTCAATATTGTACTTTGCTACTTTGGCCGATGCCAACGCCAATACCCCTCAAATTCCAAGCAATCAACTAAATTCGTATACGAGTGCTGGCGGACAAACTATTTATGTGAAGGTAATGCATCTTTCAAATGGAAATTATATTTGTGAAAATTTACTTTCTTTTGATTTGTTAGTAAACACCCCAGTCGTTGCTACAACACCCGTCAATTTATCTTTATGTTCTGATTCTTCTGGAAATAACACGTTCGATTTAACCAGTCAAACAGTATTAATTTTAAACGGTCAACTTGCATCAAACTATAACTTGACCTATTTTATCTCGCAAGCAGATGCTCTAGCCAACACCAACCCAATTTCAAATCCAACATCATTTATCACAACACTTGCGCAATCTCCCGTAACTATATGGGTAAGAATGAATGCGGCTTTATACCCAAGTTGTTTTGATATCACCAACTTTTCTATGACTGTATTTCCCCAGCCCTTAGTTGATACCTTATCTAATGTAATTGAATGTCATAGTTATTTTCTTCCCGTTCTTACTAATGGAAATTATTTTACTGGTGCAAATGGAACCGGAACAATGTTAAATGTCGGTGATGAAATACTAATTGCTGGAACTTATTATATTTTTAACGGTCCCGATGCAAACGGTTGTACCAATGAAAGTTCCTTCACTATTACCTTAATAGACCAACTCGTTTTTCCATTAACTGCCTGCGGGAAATATTATGTTCCGGGACCTCCTGCCGGAAATTTTTACACAGGAATTGGTGGAACCGGGACACAATTAGTTGCAGGAACCGAATTAACTAGCAACCAAACTATTTATTATTATGCCGTCATCAATGGAATTGTATGTAGAAATGAAGCATTGAATATTAGTATTTTTACGTTACCACAAGTCGCTACAGTTCAAAATAGTACCGCTTGTACTTCTTTTATATTGCCTACACTACTAAATGGGAATTATTTTACCGAAACGGGTGGTGCGGGAACTGCTTTATTTGCTGGAGATTTTATTACATCTAGTCAAACTATATATGTCTATGCCAATAATGGTCAATGTACAAATGAGACAACATTTAGAGTAGATATTATAGATCCCACTATTTATATTCCGATAACTCGCTGTAGAGAGTTTGTTCTTCCTACAATTTTAATTGGAAATTATTATAATGGCCCCCTTGGAGTGGGAACAATTATTCCTGCGGGTACAGCAATAACAACTTCTCAAAACGTATATTATTATATTGAGACAACCTCTTCCCCAAATTGTACCGATTTCTTAAATTATTCAATAACTATTAATTCTTTACCGCCTGTAGATTCGCCAATAAACCGATTGGAATGTGAAAACTATACCTTGCCTTCCTTACTAAATGGGAACTATTTTACCACAACGGGTGGCGTTGGACCTTTAAGCGCAGGTGATGTGATTTCAAGAACACAAACGCTCTATGTTTATGCTGTTTCAACGCTTGGGTGTTTTAACGAAACATCGTTTACAATAACCATTAGACAAAAACCTTCTGTGGCTATTTTTACAGATGTTTTTACCTGTTCCAATTTCATTCTCCCTCCTTTAACAAATGGGGCTTATTATACCGCTACAAATGGTCCAAACGGAATTGGTACTCAAATTCTAGCAGGAACCACTATAGAGTCAAGTCAAAGAATTTATATTTATAACGCCTACCCTGACTTTTTAAGTTGCAGTAACGAAAGCTTTTTTAATGTTGATTATAGCGGGATTGATGTAGGTACTTTTGCAGATGTTAATGTTTGCGACAGTTATACTTTACCCATCCTTGCTATTGGAAATTATTATTCCCAACCCAACGGGGTAAATCCAATTGCTGCAGGAACTAGAATCACTACCTCACAAACTATTTATGTTTACATAAGTGTAGGAACTCGTTTGACTTGCACCGATCAGGATGATTTTTCAGTAACTATTACAACAACTCCTATTCTACCTCCTTTTCCAGATGTTCAGATCTGTGGAAACTATTTGCTTCCAACTTTGGGAGTGGGAAACTATTTTTCTGGAAGTGTAGGAACAGGAACATCGTATGTGGCAAATCAAAGTATCACATCTTCACAACTCATGTATGTTTATGCTCCAGCAACTGCAAATGCTGCATGTTTTGACCAAAAGAATTTTAATATACGCGTTTACCCTTTAAAAAATTTAGCTCTAAATAATGGTGCCATTTGCGTGAATAGTATAACAGGGGAAGTACTTCAATCTTTCCTAATAACTTCTGGCTTAAACCCGACTATTTATACTGTTAAATGGTATTTAAATGGAGTACTAATGGGTACAGGGTCCAACTATAATGCAACACAAGAAGGGACTTATGATGTGGTTATTATCAAAAACACACCCGATATTGGAAACGATTGCGGGTACAATCCAACTACAGTTATTGTAGAAAAATCGAGCGCCCCTATTGCATCGGTTATGGTTTCAGGGGCTTTTGAAGACAGTATCGATGTAATTGTAAGTATAACAGGAGGCTTGGGAACTTATGAGTACCAAATTGATGGTGGCCCATTCCAAACGGATACTGTTTTTCACAATGTTGATTCTGGAACACATACCATCAATATTAAAAATACAAAAGGGAATTGTAGTTCCATTTCCTTACTTGCACATGTTATAAAATATCCTAATTATTTCACGCCAAATGGAGACAGTTACCATGATACCTGGAATATTATTGATTTGGCTTTTCAACCTGATGCGGTACTTTACATTTATGATCGCTATGGAAAATTTATAAAAGAGCTCAAAACAAACGGCCCTGGATGGGATGGAAATCTTAACGGAAATCCGCTTCCGTCAACCGATTATTGGTTTCAAGTATTTTACAAACTTAATGGAGACGCTCAAGAATTTAGATCTCATTTCAGCATGAAGCGTTGATATTAGAGTTTTTTTATCACATAGGTCACAATTCCCCAGATAATTAACTGGTTTTCTTCCGTAATTTTGATAGGAGAATAACTGGCATTTTCGGGCATTAGGTACAAACATTCTTTTTCAACGAGGATGCGTTTTACGGTGAATTCTCCGTCAATGAAACAAATTGCAATTTTGTTATTTTGAGGTTCTAAACTGCGGTCAACAACCAAAACATCTTTGTCATTTATTCCTGCATCAATCATCGAATTTCCTTTGACTTTTATATAAAAGGTAGCCAATTGATTTTCGCTTAATTCC
>CALPQA020000300.1 GCA_943325595.2 Auritidibacter sp. Marseille-P8566 | reverse complement strand
TGTTGGCTGTAGATAACAATTCCTTAATTCACATTGACCATTTTGATGAATTATATATGTTGTCAGAATTATTGGAAGGTGGTACTAAAAAAGCACGTGTTGCAATACGAATGAATATGGATACTGGGGTTTACCCAATGTGGGATCGCTTTGGTTTCAATTATGAAAGTGGACAAGCGTGGAATGCAATCAATAAAATCATGTCTCACGACGAAATGGTTTTGGAAGGTTTACATTGTCATATTGGAACGTATATGTTATCTGCAAATGCCTATGCTATAGCAGCTTGGAAGTTATGCGATTTGATTGGTCACACAAAATTAAAATGGAATCATGTCATTAAATATATTGATATGGGCGGTGGTTTTGCATCGGCAAATACTTTAAAAGGATCGTATTTACAAGGGGCGGATATCATTCCATCCTTTGATGATTATGCAGAAGCAATCACTTCAACGATATTGAATTTCGGTTTCAAAAAAGAAGATTTACCGCTTTTGATTTTAGAAACAGGACGCGCTATGATTGATGATGCGGGCTATTTATTAGGTTCAGTAATTGCAAATAAAACATTAAGCGACGGACGAAGAGCGACCATTTTTGATTTTGGTGTAAATATTTTATTCACCGCTTTTTGGTACAATCACAAAATTTCCCCAGCACAATATTTTTCACATCACACCGAAGAAACCGTTTGCTACGGACCACTTTGTATGAATATAGATGTTGTAAATGATAATATCTCCTTACCATTATTAAACCAAGGAGATAATGTAGTTGTGCATCGGGTTGGTGCGTACAACATGACACAATGGATGCAATTCATACAAATGCGCCCAAAAGTAGTATTGATAGATATGAAAGGCGAGGTGCATATTATTAGAGAAAATGAAACGGTAGATACTATTGAAGCTCCTGAGCGAAAACCAGAACATTTATCTACATTTGTACTTTAAATTTATTTAATGAAATTAAAATCAATATTAACCAATTTTTGGGTCGAAAGCACCTTAAATAGCTACAGCATTATTTTATTTTCCGATAAAAAAATATTGGCTTTCTTGCTATTATTTGTGACTTTTATGACGCCAAAAGTTGGTTTAATTGGTTTAGTATTTGTAATTCTTTTCCACATTCTTTTGCGAGTTTTAGGATATAATAAATTAGAAATTCGTTCTGGTTTATTAGGTTTTAACGCCTTGTTGGTTGGATTGTCAATTGCTTACAGCTATGAATTGAACAACTATTTCATAGGATTGTTTTTCATTACACTACTTATTTCTTTGGTCGTAATCATTTTCTGCAAAAACTATTTTGACAAATACAAGTTGCCTTTTATGACCTTTCCGTTTGTTATTATCATCAATACAATTGCAATTGCAAGTAAGAATTTCGATGTTTTTAAAATCGATATGAATTATGTTTTTTTCGAGAATGCCTTAGTCATTTTAAAACAAAATAATTGGTTCCAATTTGTCCATTCATTAGATTTAATGGTGCTTCCATTTCACTTTAAAGTCTTTTTAATAACACTTTCAACAGTCTTTTTTCAAAAAAGTATTTTGGCAGGATTTATCATATTGGCAGGATTGCTAATTTATTCAAGAATTGCCGTTTTATATGCTTTCATCGGATTTTATTCAGCGCTGTTTTTCTATCATATTATGGGTGGAAATTTAGACAATCTTACCTATTTTTATTCTGGCGCTAATTTCATCTTCTTGGCAATTGCATTAGGTTGTTATTTTTATATTCCAAATATCTATTCGATGCTTTTGGTGTTTTTATTAAGCCCTATTTTGATGTTTTTAATGATTACATTGAATAAGATTTTAGCTGTTTTTCAGATGAATTCAATGTCGTTATCGTTCTCTGTGCTAACCTCTGTAACAATTTATATTTTGTATTTCAGAACGAGATACAAATTAATAATTCCAGCAAATTTCATTCACAACTCACCAGAAAAGGCGCTTTATGATTACTTGCATTTACTAAAACGAAAAATTGCAAACCCAAATTATTCTATGTTTTTACCTTTTTGGGGAGAATGGTTTGTGAGTCAAGGTTATGACGGAAAAATCACCCATCTTGGCGATTGGGGAAAAGCCTTAGATTTTGTAATTGTAAATGAAAATGAAAAAACTTATTCCAATTTAGGTCAAAAAGCCGATGATTTTTATTGCTATAATAAGCCTATTTTGGCTCCTGCAGATGGTTATATTTATGATGCAATTAATTATGTAGAAGACAATGAAATCATCGACGTTAACATTCATGATAATTGGGGAAATTCTATTATTATTAACCACTTAAATGGATTGTATTCACAGATAAGTCATATTAAAAAAGATAGTTTTTTGGTCAATATTGGCGACTATGTAAAAAAGGGAACGCTCTTGGCAACTTGTGGAAATTCTGGTCGATCTCCTGAGCCACACCTGCATTTTCAGGTACAGCACAGTCCCGTATTTGGTGCTAAAACAGTTCCTTTGCCACTCTCCTATTACATAGAAAATAAAAATAATATTTTGGAATTCAAAATCAATGAAATTCCTAAAGAAAATGCCTTAATATCAAATGTAGAAGAAGTAGAATTACTTTTCAATTCTTTTAATTTTAAGCCTAATAATCATTTGAAAATCACAAACGATAAGAGTAAAAACAGTGAATTGTTTGAGATTTTGACCAATGAATGGAACCATTTGTATTTTTACTGTAAGAAAACAGAATCTAAATTATACTTTAAAAATGACGGAGTTTTATTTACTTTTGAAAGATTTGAAGGAAGTAAAAAATCATCATTATTTCAATTTTATCAATCTTGTTATTCGATTTTATTAGGGTATTACCCAACAATTACATTGGATTATTATATGCCTAATTATTTATTTCCTACTTATGGATTACAACTTATCAATGATTTATTTGCTCCAATTTATAGTTTTATTGCTATAAAATACAGTTCTAAAATTACCTATATTGATAATTTGATTCATCCAAATCAAATCGTAATCGCTTCAAATCAACGAACAAAGATTTTAGGAAAATCATTCTTTGAAAAGAAGTTCTGTGTTACAATCGCTGAAAACGCAACCCTTACAATTGAAAATCTTACAAATAAAACTAATTACATTATAGCATGCGAAAAATTCTAATTGCCCTTTTATTATTGACTTTATGTACCGCAAATGCGCAACAATTGACTCAAGAACAAGTTGATTCAGAAACCTATACTTCATTCATAAATAAAGACTATAAAACCACAATTAAAATTGGGAAACAATCTTTAAAAGCGGGTATTGATTTTTATTATTTAAGATATCGAATGGGAGTTTCGTATTATGAAAATAAAAACTATGAAGCTGCTATACCACATTTTGAAAAAGCAAAAGCTTTAGATGGTTCTGATTCTGCTCTACTGGAATACCTTTATTATGCGTATTTAAATAGCAGTCAGAGGGAAAAAGCAAATCTATTAGCAGATACTTTTACAGATGAATTGAAAGTAAAAGTGGAATATGCCCCTAGATTATTTAAATCCGTAGCCGCTGAAGTTGGAATATTGAAAACCAATAATTTCGACAATTATAAAAGCAATAATTTCAAAGGAAATGCTAATTTTGGACACGGAACTTTTTATTCTGATGTTCAGTTTAATAATCTATTTATAAATAATCAATTGTCATCCAG
>CALPQA020000299.1 GCA_943325595.2 Auritidibacter sp. Marseille-P8566 | reverse complement strand
TTTTTTGTAATAACGTTTTCATTTCAGACGAATTATCCCTGAATTACATCAGCTGCAGGGATATAGTATTTTTACTCTTATTAATTAAAATCCCTTTTAATATCGGATTTATTTACGTAAAAAACATCAATTTCAATTTCGTATTGTTCATTGCGCTGATAATTTTCAAAGAAATCATCTAGCATAATTTCAAAACATTCATAACCACCAGGCAGAATTGCAATACGAACTCTATTTATATCGTTATTTTGGTTTTTAAAATCGTTTGCTTCATTTACAATTTCAAAAATCTTGCTAAAAGGAAAATGAAGTTTTATTAAATCATATTCCGGAGCCAACTTCTCGAGCCCGGGACAAGGCCGTAATAGTTTATTTATTATTAAGCCTTCTTTTTTAATAGAATAGGTTTTAGTATCAATCCATTCGGAAGATTGACCGTATGCTTTTACTTTTCTAATTGGCTTATCACGATCGGTAGCATTTTTTATATTTTCAGTGATGTCAACTTTCCAATTTTTATACTCTCCTATAATCTCGTTGAATATTCCATTCGGGGAGAATACTTCAGGTCTATTTATGGGCAGATCGTCATTTTTTACCCAAACTCCCCTTAACCAAATTTTAGGCTTTGCTGAGGACAACTCAAATAATCTGTTTGAGAAACGACTTGGGATTTCAATTAAGCCAGTTTGAATACTAATAAATACTTTTGGCGCAATATCTTGTTTTCTAAAAATCATATCATAGGTTGCTAATCCCTCACCACTTAAATGAAATAATTTAATCTCCTTTTCAATATTACCGATTCTTAGTTTAAAACATATTTCCAAGTGAAATTCATCCGTTTTACTAATGAATTGATTCATTGATCTCAAATAATTTTCATAATCTTCTTGAGAAAGATAATCAGGTTTACCAGAAACTAACCTATTGGTCGTTGGATGCTCAATATCTTGAATTGAAATTGGAAGAATATATTCTAATGTCAAGGAAGAATTGTTTATATTTAATTCATCTTGAATATTGCTTATAAATTCATTAATACCATTTAAAAAATCATCTTTTGATAATCCAGCGGTTACGTAAATAAAATTTTCAATAATGTCTCCAAAACGAAGTATAGGCTGAAAATCCATTCCAGCAGCACAATAATAGGCGCTATTTTCTAATTGTTTTTTAGTTAATTTGAAAATCATTTTTTCGAATTTATACATGAAACTGTCTTCGCCGCAGAAATTGATGTTTTCATTTTGGTTAATAAATCCGATTTTTTCCATAAATCTTTGAGCACTAATATTTCTGTTAGAGGTATAGCCAAAAACAGGATAAATTATTTCTGATTGGTTTTTAATTAAAGCGAAAGCCTTAGTAGCGATTCCTCTCCTTGAGTAATTAGAATTAATACTTATACCCATAGCATTTTGATGTGGCTGATCATGAATTAATATAAAACCCACAGTTATATTTTCATATTGAATAGCCCAAAGTAATTTTGGTGTAGTCAATAAATAATTTGCGAAATTCTGACTTTTAGGATTTGGTACTCGGCCTCCCAACGGAACAAATTCATCAGAAAAAGCGATTTGTTCTTCACTGCCAAACACAGCATCAGCAATTTCATTAATTATTATTTTTTTAGAATTTCGTTGATTCTTTTCGATAAAAATTATTGTTGTCATTTTTTTTTTGTTTTTAATATTTTGTGAATAATGGTTTGCGGCTTAACGAAACTGATTTTTTTAGCAATGAAATTTACCTAACCACAAATGAGTAAAAGAAACCAGTAACGCACGAATCAGTATAACGAGTTTATGTCATAATCAAATTGTCTATTCTATAATATTTAAATGTTCAATTAATGAAATTGTAAGTTCATTACCATTTTTAATTTCTTGTTCAACAAAATCTTTCAGTTTTAACTTATGCCAATATGGTTCATCAAGTTTTTTTGAAATTGAAACGAAAGTTAATTTTTTAGCCTTATTGAGCTGATTGTAACCGAAATTATTTTTCTGATCTTTACTCATTTTACTCATTGACAACTCTACTTTCTCAATCCACTCTTTCTTCGAATCTTTATAATTTTCAGTGATAACAAAAAAGAACTTGATTATACTACCTTGTAATTGAATTCCTGTTGAATATTTTCTTCCACTAATTTCAATATCATTTTTTATTGAAAAGTCAACCAAGGCAGAACCTCTTGTTTCGCTAATTATTCCTTTTTGAGGCATTAAATCCTCAACTAAAGAACTCAAAAAGCTCTTTTGTAAAATCGTTTCAAGTTGATTTAAAGCAATAAACCATTCATTATCTGAATTATAATCATCTCGCTTTTTGTCTTGTTTTTTTTTGTGTCCATCAAGAAACACTATATCATATTTATTAACATTGTTTTTAAAATCGATTAATACAGAATCAAGTCGCTCAAGAAAAATGAGATATTCTTTAATTATATAACTGTGAGAATTGTTTTCTTTTAACTTCAACTCTTTTAGTTTTTTATATATAAAAGAATAGGAAATTCTTTTCCAATCTTTATCATTAGTTTTCTCATCTATTAATGTCAGAAAGAAAAAATGCTTCTTATATTTTGGGAACTCTTTATTACAATATTCTTTGTAATTACCTAGTTGATTTGAATGCTGTGAAGATTTGATTTTATTTTCAATTATAACAATATCATTATCGGTTTGAATGAAAATGTCAATATTATTGCGCTCAGTTTGAATTTTTTTCACCTGACTTTTAATATCAAAAAGATTTCTGAAAAATAAATGTTTTTGATTTGATTCTATAGCATCGCAATCATCCGAAAGTACCCAAGCTAAAAATTGTGAATGAATTCTTTCCATGTCGGCAAGTCCAAGATATTCAAAAAAGGATTGTGTCATTTTATTTAATTTGTTTACGTATTATTTCTTTAAACTAAGATTAATTCCAAAAAGATACCTCGTATAATCGAAAAAAATCACTTATACGACAAATGTACAATGATTTATATGAATTCATCAAATTGTTATTCTATCCATTCCGCACATCCTCGTCTAAACTTTCGGGATAGATATTTCGAACATTATCTAACCCCCATTGACGTATATGACGAACAACTTCTGGCCCAATGTGGATTTTAAATTGAAAACGCTTCCAAACTTCATCTACATTAATAACTTTTTGTGAAGAATGTAATGGTGACGAAATTAAGTAATTGATATTGTTGTATCTGGGCCCATTCTTTAATTCAAAGGAAACTTCCTGAACTCCCTTTATCTCATCCCGATAAATTCCTACACAATCTTTCCAAAATTCACTTGGATTAAAATCGCTCGGAATGACATATTTTTTTGAATTAAATCTATCAGTAATAGCAATAATTCTATCTAAACTAAATGGGTATAATTCCGCAGAATCATCTACACTTGCTATTAAATACCACCGTTTATTATGCTCTTTTAATAAATAAGGTTTAGCATGCGTTATTGTTCGAATAGTGCCTGTCTGAAATGATCGATACTCAAATTCAACCGTTTCGTTTGATAAACTAATTACTTTATAAAAAACAGCCATATTATCAGCTACTTTATTAGTAATATCATTATCAGAGACATTTTGACCCCACCCTGAATAAATTCGATCATTGGTTTCAAAATCAATATATGGACGGAAGTTTTCCTTTTCAAGATCATATTCTACA
>CALPQA020000298.1 GCA_943325595.2 Auritidibacter sp. Marseille-P8566 | reverse complement strand
TTTAGAAAATGGAAAAGCGATTGTTGTTGAAGGAAAACCAAAAATTGAAGTCAAAACAACTATTAAAATTAATGATAGCGACAGATGGTCTTTGATTTTCTTAATTTTCATTCAAGTACTATTTGTAACAATGGTTTATGGTCCAATTGCAGCTTTTCTTGTTGAAATGTTTCCAGTAAAAATTCGATATACATCAATGTCATTGCCCTATCACATCGGAAATGGAATCTTTGGAGGTTTGCTTCCTGCTATTTCTACTTATTTTGTTACACACGCAAAAGATGCTGGACAACCAGAATTTTACCTTGAAGGACTTTGGTATCCAATTGTAATTGCCTCTGTTTGTTTTGTAATTGGCATGGTTTACATAAAAAATAACGACAAAAATATTCACGTTTAAAGTATCAATATGAATCAATTAAAACGAGTTTTAGGAATAGTTTGGATAGCACTTGCAGTTGCTGCCGCCTATTTTTGCATCTTCGAATTTGGATTACCAAAATTTGCTTCTGGCAAACAAGAAGACTTAGTGTTTGGAATTATTATTCTTTTCATACTTACACCGCTTATCGTTTTAGGGTTAGGAACTTTTGGTTACTATGCACTAATGGGTGATTACGATTCAAAAAAAAATATAAATTAAGATTAAAATAAATAAAAAATGAGTTATTACAAAATTGACAACTTAGAGCAGTATTTCAAACATTACAATAAATCAATTCGCGAACCTAGAAAATTTTGGGGAAAAGTGGCTTCAGAAAACTTTACTTGGTACCAAGAATGGGAAAAAGTAATTGATTTTGATATGGCTGAAGCTAAAATAGAATGGTTTGTAGGCGCAAAAGTAAATATTGTTAAGAATTGTATCGATAGGCATTTGGCTAGAAAAGGAGACAAAACAGCAATTATATTTGAACCAAACGATCCAAGCGAAGAAGCACAACACATTTCTTACAACGAATTGCATGAACGCGTTTGCAAAATGGCAAATGTACTTAGGGAGCAAGGAATTGGAAAAGGGGATCGCGTTTGTATTTATTTACCGATGATTCCAGAATTGGCAATTACTACTTTAGCATGTGCTAGAATTGGTGCGGTTCACTCGGTTGTTTTTGCAGGATTTTCTGCTACTGCAGTTGCTACTAGAATTAATGATAGCGATTGTAAAATGGTTATCACTTCTGATGGTGGATATCGTGGAAATAAAACTATCGATTTAAAAGGAATTATTGACGATGCATTGGTAAATTGTCCGTGTGTTGAAAAAGTATTAGTTGCAAAAAGAACCCATTCTAATGTTGCAATGAAAGCAGGTCGTGACCAATGGCTTCAACCACTTTTGGATGATGCCTCAGATAATAATGTAGCTGAAATAATGGATGCTGAAGATCCTTTATTCATTCTTTACACTTCAGGTTCAACAGGGAAACCAAAAGGAATGGTGCACACAACAGCAGGTTACATGGTCTATTCTGCCTATACCTTCAAGAATGTTTTCAATTATCAAGATAATGATATTTTTTGGTGTACCGCTGATATCGGTTGGATTACAGGACATTCTTATATTTTATACGGACCATTATTAAATGGAGCAACCACTGTTATTTTTGAAGGAGTTCCTTCTTATCCTGACTTTAGCCGTTTTTGGGAAGTTATCGAAAAACACAAAGTAACGCAATTTTATACTGCACCAACCGCTATTAGAGCTTTGGCAAAAGAAAGTTTAGATTATGTTCAAAGGTTTCCATTAAAATCATTGAAAGTAATTGGTTCCGTTGGAGAACCTATTAATGAAGAGGCTTGGCATTGGTATAACGCGCACGTAGGAGGGAAGCGTTGCCCAGTTGTTGATACTTGGTGGCAAACTGAAACGGGGGGAATTATGATTGCACCAATTGCGTTTGTAACACCTACAAAACCAACCTACGCCTCTTTACCATTACCTGGAATTCAGCCTGTTTTGATGGATGAAAAACGCAATGAAATTGAAGGCAACCAAGTTACTGGTAGTTTGTGTATCAAATTTCCATGGCCTGGAATTGCCAGAACCATTTGGGGAGATCATAAACGCTACAAGGAAACTTATTTTTCGGCCTTCCCAGGCAAATATTTTACAGGTGACGGAGCATTAAGAGATGAAACAGGGTACTACAGAATTACAGGTCGTGTTGATGACGTAATTATTGTTTCAGGTCACAATCTAGGAACGGCACCTATTGAAGATGCTATCAATGAACACCCAGCAGTTGCAGAAAGTGCAATTGTAGGTTTCCCACATGATATCAAAGGAAATGCATTATATGGTTATGTAATCTTAAAAGAAATTGGCGAAAGCAGAAACCACGATAACCTTAAAATAGAAATCAACCAATTAATTTCTGATCAAATAGGACCAATTGCAAAATTGGATAAAATCCAGTTTGTATCAGGTTTGCCTAAAACACGTTCTGGGAAAATTATGAGAAGAATATTGCGGAAAATTGCGGAAGGCGACTTCACTAATTTTGGTGATATTACCACTTTATTAAATCCTGAAATTGTAGAAGAAATTAAAAACGGGAAATTATAAGAGATTTATTTTTATAAAAAAAGGCTGCTTTGGAAACGAAGCAGCCTTTTTTATTGCAAAATGCAATACATAAATTCATATCTCACAATATATTGTTAATTCTTATTATTTGATTTAATTAACAAAGCAATTCCTTAAATTTACTTCAATATGAAACTACAAAATGAAGTACTAATTATTGGAGGAGGCTTGGCTGGACTTACAGCAGCAATTCATTTGTCTAAAATTGGACTTCAAGTTGCTGTACTTGAGAAAAATGAATATCCAAAACACAAAGTGTGTGGCGAATATATTTCAAATGAAGTCCTACCTTATTTTGATTGGTTAGGAGTTGATATAGCCGAATTAAATCCAACGCATATTACTAAACTTCAATTTTCTACTCAAAACGGAACCTCTATAAATACTGATTTGCCTTTGGGAGGTTTTGGCATTAGCCGATATGAATTGGATAATTATTTGTACCAAAAAGCACTTTCCTACGGCTGTAAAATTATTCATGAAGCTGTTGAAAATATTGTTTTTTCTGAGGATGAATTTACTGTTACAACTTCTGAATCCAATGTATTTAAGGCTAAAATTGTTTTGGGTGCTTTCGGAAAACGTTCCAATATTGATGTTAAATTAAATCGTAATTTCATTCAAAAAAAATCACATTGGTTGGCAGTAAAAGCTCATTATTCAGGTGATTTTCCCAATGATTTAGTTGGTCTTCATAACTTTAATGGCGGGTATTGTGGAATATCAAAAGTAGAAAATAACGCTATTAATATTTGTTATATTACCAATTACGATTCTTTTAAAAAGTATAAAAACAGTGCTGAATTTCAAAAAGAAGTACTTTATGAAAATCCGCATCTTCAAGATGTTTTTTCGAATTCGAAACTTATTTTCGACAAACCAATAACAATAAGTCAAATATCTTTCGACAAAAAAGAAGCAATAGAAAATCATATATTAATGATTGGCGATACAGCGGGTTTAATTCATCCTTTGTGCGGAAATGGTATGGCCATGGCTATTCATAGTGCAAAAATTGCTTCCGAATTAGTAATCAATTTTGTTGAAAGTGAAATAACTTCAAGAGCTATTTTAGAAGAGCAATATAGCCTATTTTGGAAATTTAATTTT